>DATKTR010000022.1:0-9441 GCA_035531015.1 Minisyncoccota bacterium
CCATTGTTACGGGCTCAGACCTTAACCTTTCACCCCTGTTCAGCTCCAATGGGCTGGTAGGCTATTGGAAGTTCGACGAGGGGCAAGGGACATCTACGCAGGATTCCAGTGGGAATGGGAATACGGGGACGCTGAGTGCAAGCCCTCCTGGTTGGGTTAGCGGCAAGGTTGGAGATGCGCTTAGTTTCAATGGGACGAATTATGTGAGCGTGCCTGATTCGGCGAGTGACGACCCCATTAGCGCCTGGACACTTTCGGCTCTTGTAAAACGTTCGTCCACCGGTATTCAGCATGATATTATAGAAAAATATGATTGGACTGCCGGCAATGGAAATTTCGCTATGAGGATACTAAGCTCGGATAAACTTATAGCTTATTTAATCAACGGCACGGTTTCCGCCAGTTGCGGAAACACCGTTACAAGTATCGGTTCCGGAAATTGGTATCATGTCGCGGCGACGTATGATAGCTCGATTAGCACATTGAAATGCTACGTAAACGGATCCGTAGAAGCCACCAATGCGGCCGTAAGCATCGTTCCTCTCAACAGCACCGTAACACTTAAAATAGGTTGCCAAGGCAATGACTGTTCAAATAAATTTAACGGTCTCATCGACGACGTCCGCATCTACAATAGAGCATTGAGCGCCGCCGAAATCATGGCTTTGTATAACGCGACTAAATAACGAACAGAAATTGTAAATCAACGGCGTAAAATTTATAATTAACGCAATATGAAAACTTTGCGAATCGCGCTGACCGGCGGGGGAACGGCCGGACATATTTATCCGCTCATAGCCGTTGCCGAAGAATTGGAAAAAATTTCCATCGACAAAAAACTGATAATGGAGATCAGGTATTTCGGGGCGGTAAATTCATACAAGCCCGAACTGGAGGACGCGGGAATAAAAGCAAGCAAAATAATTTCGGGAAAGATAAGAAGATATTTTTCATTTTTGAACATAATAGACGTGCCGAAGATTTTTATCGGTTTTTTGCAGGCGCTCTTCAAATTTTATTTCTTTATGCCCGACGTCTTGTTCTCCAAGGGCGGCACCGGAGCTTTTCCAGTGGTTCTCGTCGCCTGGTTTTACAGAATTCCGGTCATCATACATGAATCGGACGCGCAGCCGGGACTGAATAATCTTTTTTCGGCGCGCTTTGCAAAGAGGATAGCCGTCAGTTTCCAAAAAGGTCTGGATTATTTCGACCCGAGAAAATCGGCATATGTCGGCCTTCCGATAAGAAACTCGCTGATTGCCAACAAGCCGGAAATGGACGCCGCAAAAGATAAGCTCGGATTCGACCCGCAAAAACCCCTGGTTGTATTTCTTGGCGGCTCGCAGGGTTCTCAAAAAATAAACGAACTCGTTTTGCTCTCGCTTAAGAACCTGCTTTCCAAAACCCAAGTGTTGCATCAAACGGGCGCTTCTAATTTTCCCGAAACAGAGGCTGAGGTTAAGTCTTCGTTTCCGGAAACGCTGGCGGAAACCGGCGGCAAAAGCATATACCGCATATTTCCATATCTCGACATCACGGGAATGAGACTTGCTCTTTCCGCCGCGGACCTCGTCGTAGCGCGTTCCGGAAGCAATATTTTTGAAATAGCGGCATTTTCCAAACCGGCGATACTTATTCCCATTGCCGAATCAGCGAATGACCACCAGCGGCTGAATGCGTATGAATTTTCCAAAGCGGGAGCGGCGATAGTAATCGAAGAGGCAAACTTGCTGCCGGGAATATTTATGACCCAAATAACCGAAACCCTTGCGAACAAGGATTTGCTTCGCAAAATGGGCGCCGCTTCGGCGAATTTTTTCAAGCCTGACGCCGCCAAAGTCATGGCGGAAGAAATCGTAAGATTGGCCAAATGAGCTATTTTTAGTTCACCAAGCCATAAATGCTATTGTGCCCGGTTTATGTTTATCAGCCGCAATTTATCCCCGCAGGAGAAGCATAAATATGGATTTTTGCCGTTAAATATGGCAAAATGCCGTAATGACGGTCGCACAATCACTCGACAAAACTTCCCTTAATACAGCTCCTTCGACAAAACCGAGGGCAAGCCTGGACAGGGAAATGCCCGTGCGCGTGCGTTTTGCTCCATCGCCGACGGGTTTTCTCCATATAGGCTCGGTAAGAACCGCGCTTTTTAACTGGCTATTCGCGCGCCAGCACAGCGGCGTTTTTGTTCTTCGCATAGAAGATACCGACAAAGAGCGTTCCAAAGCGGAATACGAAAAAGATATAATCGAAAATTTCAAATGGCTCGGCTTGGATTGGGACGAGGGCCCAGATAAAGGAGGGCCATTCGCGCCATACCGGCAGTCAGAACGCAGAGAAAGCTATACTAAATATCTTGAACGGCTCATTTCAGAAGGCAAGGCATATTATTGTTTCTGCTCGAAAGAGCAGCTCGAAATAGACAGACAGACACTACTGTCGCAAGGATTGCCCCCGAAGTATATCGGGCGCTGCCGGCACCTTTCAAAAGAAGAATCGGGAAGCAGGAAGGGCAAAGGAGAAACGTCGGTCATAAGATTTTTAGTGCCCGATTCCGAGGTAAGTTTCAGCGACCTTGTGCGCGGAAAAGTAAAATTTGATGCTTCGCTCACGGGAGATATCATAATCGCAAAAAATCTTAACGAGCCGCTTTATAATTTCGCCGCAATAGTCGACGACGAGCTTATGCAGATAACGCATATTATCCGCGCAGAGGAACATCTTTCCAACACTCCCAAGCAAATATTGCTTCAGCAGGCGCTCGGTTTCCGTGAACTTAAATACGCGCATATACCTCTTATTCTTAATCCAGACAGAAGTAAAATGTCCAAGCGGTATCTCGAATCTTCAGTGAAGGATTATCGCGAACAGGGATATCTTCCCGAAGCGATAATAAATTTTTTGGCGCTTCTGGGCTGGCATCCAAAAGGGGACAAAGAACTGCTTGATATTGGAGAAATAATAAAAGAGTTCGATATAAAGCGCGTACAAAAAGCCGGCGCAATCTTCAATATAGAAAAATTGGACTGGATAAATTCCCAAAAAATGAGGGAGGTGTCAAACTCAAAAATAGCGGCGCTTGTAAAGCCGTTTCTCAAAGAAAAAAATATCTCGGCTTCGGATGAATTCGTTGAAAAAGTCGTTTCCGTGGAGCGGGAACGCATAAAAACCATAAAGGACTTCCTTGATATCGCCGATTTCTTTTTCGCGCTGCCGGATTACGACGCGAAAATACTTGCTTGGAAGAACAGTTCTCTTCCTGCCGCGAAGGAGGCGCTTTCGGAAGCGGAGAAAGTCATAGCCGATATCCATGAAGATAACTTCATCAGGGGAATCATCGGGGATGCGCTTCAGGAACTTGTCGATAAGCGTGGCAAAGGAGAAATTTTTTGGCCGTTAAGAGTAGCTGTTTCCGGAAAACAGGCGTCTCCCGACCCGCTTGTGATAATGGAAACTCTCGGCAAGGATGAAACTATGAGGCGCGTAAAGAAGGGAATAGAAAAAATAGGTTCCGTGCTTGCTTAAGATGAGTTTTAAAAAAACAAAGATATTTTTTTTGGTGTTCGCTCTTTTTTCATACAGTTCTTTTTTAAAGGCCTACGGAGACGCGAGCTCTACGCCCATTACGAAAGAAGATTTGCAGTCGCAAATACAGGAAAAAACACAGCAATTGCAGGACATAAGCGGCAAGCTGGCGGACGCCAAGAAAGTTCTTGTTCAAACTCAGGACCAGAGATTGACGCTTCAAAAGCAGATGAATTATTACCAAAATACCATTAATCAGCTTAACTTAAGCATTCAGGAAGATTCCGTCACTATGCAAAAACTTAACCTTGAAGTGAACTCGCTCAACTACGACCTTAAGGATATGCAGTCTTCGGTGATCGACAAAAAGAACGCAGTGAACAAACTGCTTTTGGAAATGCAAAAAAGCGATGCCGACAATTCGAATATTCTGGCTCTCTTTTTAAAAAACAAAACTCTTGCTGACGGAATTCTTGAAACCCAATCGTTGGGCAATATGAGAAGCCAGCTCAAACTGGATATACAGAACCTGGCAGATCTCAGCCAGCAATATAACGACAAGATTAAGGAAAAAAGCGATATGGCCGTTCAAATGGAACAGCGCCAGAACAGCATGGCTGCGAGAAAAATAATACTCACGGGCCAAAAAGAAGAACAGCAAAGCGTTCTTACGCAGACAAAAAATCAAGAAGCTATTTATCAAAATCAATATTCCGAGCTTAAGAAAGTCCAGGATCAGATAGACGCGGAAATAGAAATGATAAGCTCGGTACTGAGAAAAAATATTGACCCGAATCTTCTGCCTGCGGCAAGTACCGACGTGCTACTGGACCCGGTACCTGACGGAATCATGTCGCAGGGTTACGGAAGAACGGCGTTCGCCGCCAAAACTTATAAAAGCCAGTGGCACAACGGGGTGGATATCGCGGCTCCGGTTGGAACCGAAATATACGCTCCCGCCGATGGAACCGTCATTGACGTAGGCAATCAGGACAGATATTGCCCGCGCGCCGCTTACGGAAAGTTCGTGGAGATAAAACATAATAACGGATTAACGACGTTGTACGGGCATATGTCGCTTCAGGTTGTTTCTATCGGAGAAAAAGTTACGCGCGGACAGCTCATTGGATATGTCGGCAAAACAGGATGGGCAACCGGCTCGCATACGCACTTTACCGTTTTTGCATCTCAGACGCTTACTCCCGCGCGCCCCGGATATCCGGAAGGCTCGCAAAAATCAACGTGCGGTCCCATGCCTGTCGGCGGAGACCTTAATCCGCTGCTTTACGCTTCCATAAAATGACGCTTATAAACGACAAAAAAATTTGGGATGAAAAAACCGCTTCTCATCCTTCATTCCTTCAAAGCTGGCAATGGGGCGAACTTCAGGAAAAAATAGGCAGGTGCGTTTTCAGATTCGGCGCGCCGGGGCTTTTTGCTTCCGCGATAGAGCATAAATTGCCGTTTGGAAAAACATATCTTTACGTCCCGCATGGACCTGTTATCGTTTCGCCAGGTGAAAATTCTTGGCAGAATTTTGTAAAAGCGGCTTCCACTGCCGCCGGCAAAAAACGTCCCGTTTTTTTAAGAATAGAACCTCTTTCAAAAGAATTCCGCGGCGAACCTATCGAAGATGCTCTTAAAAAAGCCGGCTTCCGCGCGACAAAGCCGGTACAGCCCAAGTCAACGCTTATAATCGACTTGAGAAAAGATGAAAAAGAAATACTTGATTCAATGGAGCACGGTACCAGATATTCCATCCGCGCCGCGGAAAAAAGAGGGGTTACGGTAGATTTTTTTTCCGGAAATGACAGAGAGAAAAAATTCGAAATTTTCTGGGAAGTATTCTCGGAAACAAACAGGCGGCACGGCTTGAAATCATATTCGAAGGAATATTATGAAAAAGTCGCCGGCTTGGATGACTCGGCCCATTCGACGGGCTCAGGGCAGGCATCTCTCGCCATAAAAGGGGAGTGCGCGTCCAAAATAGCGCTTGCCAGCGCGGAAGGAAATGTCATAAGCGCGGCAATATTCGTCTATTTCGGCAATCGTGCATTTTATCTTTTTGCCGGTTCGCGCGCCGGATATGGAAAGTTCAATGCCCCCACGTATCTCCTTTGGCAAGCCATGCGCGACGCGAAAAAATCCGGATATGAATATTTTGACCTTTGGGGCATCAGCCATGAAAACAAAAATTGGGCAAAGATAACCGCTTTCAAAAAAAGTTTCGGCGGAGAAGAAATAAATTCTGCCGGTGCATGGGATTATGCCTTTGATAAGCCGTTTTATTATGCTTATAATCTGGCCAAAAAATTCACAGGTTGATAATAATGAAAAAAATAATTAAATCTCTTGCGCCGCATTTTTTGATAAGTTTCTATCATTGGTTTTTGGCATACCTTGGAGCCTTTGTTTATGGTTTTCCGTCAAAAAAAATGGTTGTTATCGGCGTAATGGGAACTCGCGGCAAAACCAGCACGGCGAACTTTATCTGGTCTATTTTGAACGCTGCCGGGGAAAAAGCGGGGCTTACCGGAACTGCAAACATACGCGTAGGCGCCGAAGAACAACTCAACATATACCATATGACAATGCCGGGAAGATTTTTTCTCCAGAGATTTTTAAAAAAAATGGCGGATGCCGGATGCAAATATGCCATAATCGAAACTCCGTCGGAGGGCGTCGAACAATTCAGGCATAAGGGAATATTTTACGATGTTGCCGTCCTAACCACGCTTTATCCGGAATATCTTGCGGTTCACAACTGGGATTTCGAACGCTGCAAAAAAATGCATCTTAAAGTTTTCGAGGAGCTTAATGGCCAGCCCAGAAAAATCGTGGATGGCAAAAAAATCCCGAAAATAATAGTCGTTGATTCCGACAATGACGATAAAGATCTTTTCCTGAAACCCCCGGCGGATAAAAAAATAACTTACGGGCTCAAAGCGGGATCCGATCTCACCGCGACCTCCGTTAAAGCGGAAAATGGCATCATTTCTTTCGAGGTCAATGGAGAAAAATATGAGCTCGGCACGAAGGGCAGTTTTAACGTCTCAAATGCTTTGGGAGCAATTGCCGTCGGCAGCGCTTTGGGAATAGACAAGGAATATATCAAAAAAGGGCTGAAAGACTTGTCGCTGGTTCCGGGCAGAATGGAAAAGATAGACGAGGGCCAGAACTTCGATGTCTTCGTTGATTACGCTCACGACGGCCCGAGCATGGCCGCGGCGCTTAAGGCGGTCGAAGAAATTAAAAAACCGGGCGCAAAAACGACAGTGATACTCGGAGCGGAGGGCGGCGGCAGGGATAAGAAAAAAAGGCCTGTTATGGGAAAACTTGCCGGCGAAAAAAGCGATTACGTCGTAGTCACCGACACCGACCCGTATGACGACGACCCGATGGAAATAATCAATGACATTGCCGCCGCCGCGGAAGCCGCGGGCAAATCGAGAAATAAAAACTTGTTCGCGATTCCTGAGCGGCGGGAGGGGATACGGAAAGCCCTGAACCTCGCCGAAGCAGGAGACATAGTTCTGATAACCGGCAAAGGCGCCGAGCAGTCCATGATAATAGGCGGAAAAACTTCAAAATGGGACGATCGCGACGTAGTTCGCCAAGAACTTAAAAAAATATTAAAATGAGCACTAATTGAATGAATAGCTTAATTGTTAAATATTCGTTTATTTTTTTGACTGTATTGGTTTTTATTTTTCCGTCATCGTCGATGGCCGAAGTTTCTTTCCAGTCGACAATGTCGTCACCGTCCGGTGTAAATGACATATTTAATAATCTTAATCTGCCCGCACCGCTGACAGACTTCATAAACAGCACGAAAGATATCGGCAGCTCGCTTAATAACGAAGTCGGCAAATACATAAGCACGTCTCCGATTAAAATTCCGTCCAATTTCAGCATTAGCCAAGTGAACCAGCTTAATCTAACCCAATGGCTTCAAAACGCGGCTCAAAACAGCTCTTTGTCAGGCATTTACTCCATAGTGATTAAAATGGTTAAAGCTGTCGGAAATCTGGCTCTATGGATGCTTGGAATCGTGACTGACTTGATAAGACAGGGATTGTCTTTGATACACTAGTAAATGATTACCAGTCGTAAAAAGGAAACATATTTTACGATGTAAACAATTTGTTTGCGTTGTAAAATATGTTTAACCTTTTATGACAGATATAATTCGAGTGTATGTCGTAAAACCATTGTTGTGCGACATATACAATAGCAATGAAACACACCAAAAATCAATATCCCCCGGCTCAAACGCCATCTTGTGGTGAGCTTGTCGAACCATTCTCTTTTATAGAGCCTAAATCCGTTCATTTAATCGGTATTTTCGGCATAGGAGTGAGTTCTTTGGCCCAGTGGTTCTCCGCTCAAAAGTGGTCTGTTTCGGGGTCGGATGCAGTTTTAAGCCCTATCCCGGCCGAGCTGAAAAAGGCCGGGGTAAAGGCCAAAATTGGGCATAAAAAGGCCAATATCCCCGCCCGCTGTGGTCTGATCATATATAGCAATGCCATAGGGTCGGATAACGCCGAAATCAGAGAAGCCAGGCGCCGGAACATACCCGTGCTTTCGTATTCAGAGGCTGTCGGCGAACTTACAAAATTTTATAAAACTATCTGCGTTTCCGGAATGCACGGCAAGAGCACGACTACGGCGCTTGTCGGACTGATGCTCATTAAAGCCGGCTTGGACCCTACGATAATAATAGGAACACGATTGAAGGAGCTCGGCGGAAAAAATTTCCGGGCGGGGAAGAGCGAATATCTCGTGCTCGAAGCGGACGAATACAAGGACGCTTTCCTCGAATACTCCCCTGCTTTCGCGATAACGACCAATCTCGACAGAGAACATCTCGATTATTTCAAAAACGAATCGAATGTTAAAAAATCTTTTTTGAAATTCTTTTCCGGAATACGAAATGGCGGCGGGCTCATTTTAAATGCCGACAATGAAATGTTGCGCTCGCTTAAACAGAAAATAGATGAAGCAAGTAAAATCAATGGCACTAAAGTGAAATGGTATTCACTCCGGAACAAGGAAGCCTTAAAAATAAAAAAATATATAAAACTATCCGGACGCCACAATATTTCAAACGCGCTGGCTGTCTTTTGTTTGTCGAAGTTTCTCGGGATAAGGGAAAAAGTTTTTCTTTCAACTATTTTGGGATACAACGGCTCATGGCGCCGGATGGAATATCGCGGCAATTTTCGAATTACGAATTTAAAATTACGAATTCCGATATACGACGACTACGCGCATCATCCGACGGAAATAAAAGCGACTCTCCAGGCATTCAGGGAAAAATTTCCGAACCGCAGGATAATCTGCGTTTTCCAGCCGCATCAGGCCGAACGATTGAAACTTCTTTTCAAAGAATTCAAAAATGCTTTTGCCGATGCAGACACGGCTGTGATTTTGCCTATTTATAGAGTAAGAGGCAGAGAGTCTTCGGCGGCGTCGAAATTCGATTCTGAATCGCTCGTTAAAGCAATGCAGAAAGCAGAACCGCACCGTCAAATCTTTTATCTGAAAGAACTGAAGAATCTTAAAAAAGCCCTGGATGTGCTTCTGTCCGACAAATCATTCCCCTGCCGCGTCAAGGCACAAAAATCAGCGTTAAATCCCCGCCTGCGCCAAGGCTACGGCGGGCAGGCGCGTAAATCAGCGGTTGTGATAATGATGGGCGCCGGCGACATTGTAAATTACACCGACACTTTGTTGAAAGTTCATGAAGTTGAAAGTTCATGAAGTTTTCTTTAAGATTAGCTCCTTATTACTTTACGAACTTTATAAACTTTTAAACTCAAATTTATGTTCGATTACTACTCCACGCCGGAAGCGTATAAAGAAGCTAACGGCTATATTATCGACGGCATCTGGTACCCCAGGGTCACCAGA
>DATKTR010000023.1:0-17258 GCA_035531015.1 Minisyncoccota bacterium
GGGTTGCTGGCGTACTCGCCAGTGCGTGGGGCTTTCTCCGAGCGTACGGGGCAGTTTCAAGCCACCACGCACGCGGAGCGTGCGAAGTCATTACCTCACTTTGTTTTGGAAATAGGTGCGAGTTTGGTACAATAGAGACACCAGAATGGAACTTAGCGGTTGAGAACCAACCAAGGAGTGGGCGTGCCGTAGGCACGCCCACGCTGTTTCGCCCGTTTTCGCCAATGAATTCGCCAATGAATTCGGATTCCCGCCGTCGGCGGGACGGAGGATTTTTTCGCCAAGAAGCAGGTGCGAAATCAGAAGCAATTTTGACTCATAGTATTTGCTTAGTACAAAAAGAATTTTTACCACTATGAATAATAATATGGAAAATAAAAAATTCTTTTTGTATGCTCGCAAGTCCACTGATGTCGAGGACAAGCAAGTTTTAAGTATTGACGCTCAACTCACCGAATTGCGGGAATACGCCGTTCGGGAAAATATTGAAATTTCCGCCGAATATATCGAGAAGCAATCTGCGAAAGTGCCAGGTCGTCCGATATTCAACAAAATGATGAAAGAGATTGAAACTTTCGGCGGAAACATTCTCGCATGGAATCCCGATCGGCTCGCCCGCAATTCGGTGGACGGAGGCAAAGTGATTTATCTCCTCGACACAGGGAAACTTGCGAGCATTAAATTTCCCACATTTTGGTGCGACAATACTGGTCAGGGTAAATTTATGCTCAACATGGCTTTCGGGCAAAGCAAATACTATGTAGATTCTCTTTCCGAAAATACGAAACGCGGACTTCGCCAAAAAGTGAGAATGGGAATATTTCCAAGCCAAGCGCCTTTGGGATATCTCAACGATTCACGCACTAAAACAATTGTGGTGGAAAAACGAAAATCTAAAATTGTGCACTTGGCTTTTGAAAAATATACAAAAGGTAATATGCGACTGGAAGATGTGTCAAACTTTTTGGCGAAATCCGGCGTTACTACCAGAACCGGAAAGAGAATCTCAAAAACCAAAGCGTCTTTTATCCTCTCGAACCCTTTTTATATCGGACTATTCAAATATGGTGGTGAAATTCACGAAGGTAAACACGAGCCAATCATTTCAAAGAAACTTTTTGATGAAGCACAGGAAATGTTGAAACTTCGTGGACAACCTGAACGAAAAGCGAAAAATGAACCTCAACCTTTTTGCGGTCTCATTTCCTGTGCTTCTTGTGGAATGATGATAACTGCTGAAAACAAAACGAAGCGACAGAAAAATGGCAATGTTCATTATTATGTATATTATCGTTGCACAAAAAAATCTAAAGTAATGAAGTGCGAGGAAATGTCGCTTCGTTCTGAAAAATTAGATGAGCAGTTATCATCTCTCATTCAAAAAGTTTCTTTGCCCAAAGACTGGGCGGAGGAATTGAATCGTCTTGCTTTGCAAGACTACAAAAATTCCGCCCCGTCTTTGACTGCTTGTGTGAAAGAGAAAGAAACTAGACTGTCGGTCATTTCACAAAAGCTAGAGCGACTTCTCACAGGATATTTAGACCAAGTTATTGACCAAGTGGACTATACCTCACAAAAAACAAAATTGTTGTTGGAGAAGAAGTCGCTCCAAGAAGAAATGACCTCTCTTTCACACAAGCAGAATGATTGGCTCGCACCTTTCCAAAACTGGCTAAAAGACGCTCAATCTTTGGACAAAATTGCTTCTGATTCAGACCTTTTTGCGAAAAAGGTCTGTGCCAAAGAAATCTTTGGCTCGCACCTGCTTCTTGGCGAAAAAATCCTCCGTCCCGCCGAAGGCGGGAATCCGAATTCATTGGCGAATTCATTGGCGAAAACGGGCGAAACAGCGTGGGCGTGCCTACGGCACGCCCACTCCTTGGTTGGTTCTCAACCGCTAAGTTCCATTCTGGTGCCCGAGGGGGGATTCGAACCCCCAAGCCCTTGCGGGCGCCACCACCTCAAGGTGGTGAGTCTTCCAGTTCCTCCACCCGGGCATAGTTTACTGCAGCCCCGAGGTTGTCGAACGGGCCGCGCATAACGCCCGCTTATTATAGCCGTCATTGTAAAAATAACGCAAGATGATGTACAATGTGGACTAAAGTCCAATAACAATATGAATTACAAACAAGCTTTTTCCAATAAACTCTATTGGTCGTTCGCCATTATAGTTTTAATAATTGCCGGCTTTGTCTATTTCGGCAGAGGCAATGGCACGAACGTCGAAACCACAAAGGTAGAGCGCCGCACGATAACTGAGGAGGTTTCGGCCACCGGTAACGTCACTCCGATAGAAAGCGTCGACCTTGCTTTTGAAATAAACGGCCGCATTTCATCCATTAACGCAAAAGTCGGAGACACTGTCGGAGCGGGACAGGTTATTGCTTCTCTGGACTCTTCCGAACTCAATACCGAGCTCGACAAAGCCAAAGCCGACTTGGCTTCCCAGCAGGCAACCCTGGAAAAAGCGCAAGTAGATCTCAATAATTATTACGGTAACATAATAAACACGGTTAATAGCGCCTACACCAGCGCCAATGACGCAATTCGAATAAAAATAGACGCTTTATTCACTGATGATGAAACCGATAATCCCAAACTTGTATTCGATCCATTTAACTCTCAGGATAAAATAGACGCGCAGAACCAAAGAATCGCCATAAGCGGAATGCTGAATTCTTGGATAACTCAGATAAACGCGCTAGGGGCTTCGACTTCGCAGCCGGACCTCGAAACTGCCCTTTCGAACGCGCAAAATAATCTGAATGCCACGTATGACTTCTTGAACCTTTTAATGAACGCGACAATAAACTCGCCTTCTCTTTCCGTTTCAACCTTAATCACATACAAAACCGATATAAATGACGCGAGAAGCGAGATAGACTCCGCGTCATCGGCCGTAACGGCGCTCATGCAAAATATTTCCCTGCAAAAAGCCGTCATAAATTCAGACCAGGCTTCGATAAAGAGCTATCAGGCAGGAGTAGACAACATAAACGCGCAGTTATCCAAAACAGCTCTCCGCTCTCCCATTTCCGGAACGGTCACCAGACAGGACGCGAAAGTCGGAGAGATAGCTTCCGCGAATTCGGTTGTAGCTTCGGTAATATCCGCGGGCAATTATGAAATAGATTCTTATATTCCCGAAGTTGATATTGCCAGGGTAAAAGTCGGCAACAGCGCCAAAGTCACGCTTGATGCCTATGGGAACGATGTCGTTTTCGATGCGAAAGTTATTTCTATAGACCCGGGAGAAACTATTACCGAAGGAGTGGCGACTTATCTCACCAAATTCCACTTCACGAAACCCGACGTAAGAATAAGGCCCGGAATGACGGCGAATATAGATATAATTTCCGCGAGCCACGACAATGTTTTAAGCCTTCCGCAGCGCGCCATTCAAAAAGACGGCGACAACGAATTTGTAACCGTTTACGCTCCTTCAACGGATAAAAATGTCTCTTCAACTCAAAATGTGAACATTAAAACAGGACTTCACGGTTATGACGGATATGTTGAAATACTAAGCGGCTTGTCCGAAGGACAAGAGATAGTAATGCCCGCGCTCGGCATCTAAAACGGGCTGCGGACACAATCATAATGGCTCCTGATCCGCTAATAGAAATTAAAAACTTAAGTAAAAAATACCAAGAAGGAGAAACTTTCACTCCCGCTCTTAACGACATAACTTTTTCAATCCACAACGGAGAATTTGTTTCCATAATGGGACCTTCCGGTTCTGGAAAATCGACGCTTCTACACATCCTCGGGTTTTTAGACAGGCAAACAGGAGGTACTTACAAATTCGACGGCCATTCAATTGAAAGCTATACCGACGAAGAACTCGCTGTTGTCCGCAACAGCAAAATGGGTTTTGTTTTCCAGGCGTTCAACCTTCTGCCAAGGTCAACTGTCCTTGAAAACGTAAGATTGCCCCTGCTCTATTCGAAAACAAAGGAATCGCTTTGGGATAAAAAAGCCAAGGAAGCGATAGACGCAGTAGGGCTGACTCAAAGGATAAATCACGAAGCTTTCAAATTGTCCGGAGGAGAAAAACAGAGGGTTGCCATCGCGCGCGCGCTGGTCAATGAGCCGGAGGTTATTTTTGCCGACGAGCCGACAGGTAATCTCGATTCAAAATCCGGACAGGCGGTTATATCCATTTTGGAAAATCTGAATATTGAAAAGAAGCATACCGTCATCCTTATCACTCACGAGACCGAAACAGCCGAGCATGCAGAAAGGATAATCCGCATCGTCGACGGCAGAGTTGAAAGCGACAAAACTGTTGCGCATCGGCGCTCGGGAAGCGAATTCTATAAATAAAAATGGTTTTGAAATACACGCTTAAAACTTCCATATCTGCTTTGCAGGCGCACAAATCGCGCTCGCTTCTGACCATACTCGGCATAGTCATCGGAGTCGCGGCCATAATGATAATAATGTCTTTGGGAGAAGGCGCGCAGAACCTTATACTCGGAGAAATTCAAAGCATCGGTTCAAGAGTCGTGGCCATCCACCCGGGCCGGCAGCCTCAGGGGATAACGGACATTATTTCGACTTTCGGGGATTCGCTCAAAGACCGCGACCTCACTCTCCTCTCAAAAAAAGAAAATGTCCCGCACGCCGAAGAAATAATACCGATAGTTTTCGGCACTCAAGCAGCGACTTATGGGGATCAAATTTATCGTCCGGTAATATTCGGTGCTACGCCGCTTATTGCATCTATTTATAATATTTATCCGAGCGAAGGCAATATGTTCACGGACGATGACGTAAAAAGTTATGCGCAAGTCGTTGTGATAGGATCGAAGGTCAAAAAAGAACTTTTTGGAGACGCGGATGCTCTCAATCAAAAAATAAAAATAAACGGGAGAAATATGCGCGTCATCGGCATACTTAGCCAAAAGGGCCAGTCAACTTTCGTAAATTTTGACGAAATGGCGCTGGTTCCATACACGACCGCTCAAACTTATATCTTCGGAAGAAAATATTTTGACCGCATCATCATACAGGCCGACACCGAAGCCAACGTTCCGGAAACAGTAGCTGACGTGCAAGCTGTCCTCCGCAATTCGCACAATATAACCGACCCTACCAAAGATGATTTTTATGTCGAAACACAGGCACAGGCCATGCAGACGGTCGGCAATATAACGAGCATCATAACGCTTTTCCTGGCAGCCGTTGCGGCAGTATCGCTGGTTGTCGGCGGCATAGGCATAATGAATATAATGTTCGTCTCGGTGACCGAAAGAACGCGCGAAATCGGGCTCAGAAAAGCTCTTGGCGCAACCAATAAAAACATCCTCTCGCAATTCCTTATCGAAGCCATAATTTTGACCGGACTTGGCGGGATTATTGGAGTTGCACTCGGTACTGGAGTTTCTTTCGGGCTCTCGTATCTCCTTACCAAATTCGCGGGCTTGGCATGGCTGTTCTCGTTTCCGGTTAACGCCGCAATGCTCGGCATAGGCGTATCCGCCGCCATAGGACTCGTATTCGGCATTTATCCGGCGTATAGGGCATCGCAATTGGACCCGACGGAAGCGTTGCGATACGAGTAGCTCCAGTTTTTTATTTTTTAGAACCGGTGTAATTTTCTGCTGAAAATTCGCCTGCATCTCGGCCGCCTGCACGGCCTCCGATAGCTTCTCAAAAATCAAAAACTTCCGCGTTGGCACGAATAAATCCTTGCTAAAATCTTGGGGTTGACAGAAATAATAAAATATGATATTCTTAAAATATGACTGAGGGTGATATTAAATCCCCTTCTCGGTTGTCGAGATAGCTGTTTTATAAAAAAATAAGAATCTCCTCGCCTGAAGTCAGGGCGGTTCGGCCAATTACGGCCTAAAGGAGAAATCATGTTTGATGAATTCTTGCATCAAGTGGTTATCGGCGAAAGCGGTATTTACGTTCCGCAGTTGCAACGGAAACAGTACCCGAGCGGTCAACCTGCTGGCGGTTACGGTGTTTATTGGCAAAGCTCCCGTGAGGAGATTTGCCTGATCGCCTACAAGGGAGATTGCATTGGTGTTGCCTTAATATTCTGTAGTTTCCCCGTCCAGTTTTGGGACGGAGGAGGCCAGGGTATCCGTGCACAAAACGAAGTAAAATTAACAACAAAAGAAGAAGTTGTAGATTTTCTTCAAAAAGGAGGGTGTATACCGACTTGCTAACCAAGGATTCGCCCCTAGCGGTTTTCGCCGGGGGTTTTTTTATTTTTACTAACTTTCAAAACTACGAATTTTAATACTACTTTTTGTTTGTTCCCTTTTTAGCTACAAGCAAAACAATGATGACGGTTTGCTATGCCGGCAATGAATAAAATATAAAGATTCCTCGCCAACTCTCGGAATGACAATTGTGCAAAAAAACCGCTCTCGCGGTTTTTTAATATCATAATTTATAATTTCCGAACTATACCGAAGTTCCCAGTCTCTGGCGCATCTTCGATGACGAAGCTTTGCGTACCCAGTAAAGTTTTGAAGTGTGTATTTTCTTAGGAGAATTTACGATCTCAACTTTTGAAATGGACGGCGAGTTGAACGGAAAAACCTTTTCCACCCCTACTCCCGCGAGAACCGCGCGGACAGTGAAAGTAGCTCCGGCTTCTTTGCCGTGTTTTCTTGCCAAAACAAGTCCTTCAAAAACAGATGTTCCCTCTCTGGCTGCCGCAGCTTTGTCGGCTTTGCCTTTTTTAACTTCCTTCGAAGCCGAAGCAGCAACAGTCGTATAGACTTTAACCTTGGCTCCCGGCCTTATCTTTTCCATTATTTTTTGGTCCATGATTTTATTCTTATGTTTTAATTTGAGGAGTTTGTCCCGTTCGCGCGCTGCTTACCACGTTTCTCACTACCTCTACGAAATTATCTATTGATGTGCTGACTTTTATGTAATACGCGAATGCTCCGAGTTCTCTTGCCTTTTCTATGTCGCTTTGCTGGCCGAGATTGCTGAGTATTATTACAGGAACTTGGTTAAGCTGCGGGTCTTTTGAAAGATTTTCAAGAACCTCAAAGCCCGATTTTTTGGGCAGTATAAGATCCAAGATTATCAAATCCGGTCTTTGGCTGCCAAGCAAATCAATAGCTTCTTGTCCGTCAAAAGCCTGGCTTACTTCAAAATTCTCTTTTTTAAGGCGGTTGGCCAATATAGTGGAAAGAAAATGTTCGTCTTCCACTATAAGAACTTTGATATCACTCATAATGCTAATTATACAAATAACCGCTGATAAAGCAATATATGCGCGCCTGCTGGCGCGCCACAGATTTACGCAGATAAAAACGTTGATAAACGCGGATATAAATCCTTCCGCGACAATCCGCGTAAATATCAGCGTATATCCGCGCTTTTGCGCTCGTGCGCAAAAGAATAAAAGAGCTTTTTAGCTGCCCCAATAGGTCTCACATAAAGTGAAACACCGACCATTCATTTTATTTATAAAATAAAATTGTAATTATTCCACGCACAGCTTCCGCTACGCGTGCCTTGTTACGACTTCGCCCATGTCACCGAGCTAGAGCTAATTCACCTAAAGGCGAATTTCACCCCCTCCCGGCTCCCTTGGCGTGACGGGCAGTGAGTACAGGACTCGAGAACGTATTCACCGCGACATATCTGATTCGCGATTACTAGCGATTCCGGCTTCATGAGGGCGAGTTGCAGCCCTCAATCCGAACTGAGAGATCGTTTGATGCGTTTGGCTCCGCCTTACGGCTTCGCATCGCATTGTCGACCCCATTGTAACATGAGTGTAGCCCAGGGCATCAGAGGGCCATGCTGATTTGACGTCATCCCCTCCTTCCTCCCAGCCCACAACGCACTTCGTGCGCAGAATTATGATTTAGGATTTAAGATTTAGGAATATTTTAAATTCATAAATCATAAATCTTTATTCTTAAATCCGCGCGCTTCGCGCGCTCTGGGCTGGGCAGTCTCGTCAAACACTTGTAATTGACGATAGGGGTTGCGCTCGTTACCCCAATTAAGGGAACGCCTCACGGCACGAGCTGACGACAACCATGCAGCACCTGTGATAGCTTCCTAAATAAATAGAATCCCTTCCCTTTCGGGTCAGTACTACTACCATTTCAAGCCCTGGTAAGGTTCCTCGTTTACCATCGAATTAAACCTCATGTTCCACCGCTTGTGCGAGTCCCCGTCTATTCCTTTGAGTTTTAGCCTTGCGGCCGTACTTCCCAGGCGGCATGCTTAACGCGTTAACTTCGCCACTCCGAGGGTCGATACTCGAAACAGCTAGCATGCATCGTTTAGGGCGTGGACTACAAGGGTATCTAATCCTTTTTGCTCCCCACGCTTTCGCATCTCAGTGTCAGGAAGATCCCAGCTGACTGCCTTCGCCTTTGGTGTTCCACACGATATCAACGGATTTCACCCCTACACCGTGTGTTCCGTCAGCCTCTTATCTCCTCCAGTCCAACAGTATCCCTTGCGAAACCGCCGTTAGGCGGCGGCCTTTTACAAAAGACTTGAAGGACCACCTACATGCTCTTTACGCCCAATAAATCCGGATAACGCTTGAGGTCTACGTATTACCGCTGGTGCTGGCACGTAGTTACCCACCTCTTTCCGCTAGGTACATTCACTAGACCTCCTGCACAATATATCCCATCAAATTTGTAAGCAAAATTTTTAGACGAGTGCGAGGCGCGACGACGAAGATGTAGTCTTGCGCTACTTCGAGGAGGAGTAACAAAGCAATCGTCAATAAATTTTGCTTATTCTCCGAAGCGGGCAAATTTTTGCCAGCTTCTTTGTTGCTCGTCGCTCAAGTACAATTGTACTTTTCGTTTCTCGCGTCGCGAATCTGTCTAAAATTCGCTCCGCCAAATTGATGCGCTATATTGTGCAGGAGGTTTGTTATTCCCTAGCTACCGCAGTTTACACTCCGAAAAGCTTCTTCCTGCACGCGGTGTCGCTCGTTCAGGCTTTCGCCCATTGACGAATATTCTCGACTGCTGCCTCCCGTAGGAGTACGGACCGTATCTCAGTTCCGTCGTTGGGGGCCAGGCTCTCACCTCCCCTACTGGTCGTAGCCTTGGTAGGCCATTACCCTACCAACTAGCTGATCAGACCTAGGCCGATCCCAGAGCGAGTCCCTTAATCCAGATATACCATCAGGTTTGAAAGCGAGATAATGAGACAATTTCACGAAGCGACGACGAAGGTGTATCGATTTAGATACATCGAGGAGGAAGCGACAAAGAAATTGGCTATTAGCTCGCTTCCCGAAGGGCGGGCTGATTTTAACCAGCTGCTTTGTTGCTCCTCGCTCGTGTACGTCCGTACACTTCGCTCATCGCGTCGCGAATCTGTTTAAAATTCGCTCCGTCAAACTGATGCTATATTTGGATTAAGGGACCCTTTACTCTTGCGAGACTATCGGTTATTACCCCGCCTTTCGGCGGACTATCTCCGTCTCTGGGGTACGTACCAGGGTGTTACTAACTCGTTCGCCGCTAAACTAATTCATCCGTTGCATTGATATAATCTCAACTTCTTCAAAATAAGTTCCGCTCGACTTGCATGCCTTATCCACACCGCCAGCGTTCATCCTGGACCAGGATCAAATCCTCTGAAAGAAAGCTGTTTAAGCTCCCAATGGTGCCGGCCTCCGCCGTTGAGGCGGATTCCCGAAACCATTGAAGAGTTCAAAAAACTTTCCGTAAAATCCATTTTTTGTTTGACCAGAAACAGTTAACTGGTTATTGGGACAACTAAAAAACTCTCTTTTTATTTTTATCCTTCGGCACTGTTCAAAAATCAAAGACCCTCAAACGGGCCAAAGGATACCTCGCCTGCCTTACGCTCACGGGTTGAGTTTGGGCAGACTTTCCTTGTTCATTTGTGAAACTTCAGTCGATTTCATGACCCACATATTTTACTCGCGGGACGGCTATTGTCAAGGTACTCCAGCTTTATTTGGCAAGGCACGGTGTTGAAGCAATATCCGCAACTCACTTGCGAATATAATTCAAATGTGTATAATAAACCGCATGAAAAAGGACATACACCCAGAATACCACCCGGAATCAAAGATAAGGTGCGCGTGCGGAAAAACCTACGGTATCGGCTCCACAAAAGCCGAAATTCAGGTTGAAATCTGCGCCAACTGCCATCCTTTCTACACCGGTGAAGAAAAGCTGATAGACACAGCAGGACGCGTGGAGAAATTCAAGAAGCGCCAGACCAAAGCTTCAACCACTGTCAAAACAGTAAAGAAGCCTCGCGCAAAAAAATCATAACTATAATTTCTGCAAAAAACCGTCAGCCTTGGGCTGGCGGTTTTTTATTTTCAAACATCTCCGCAAAATCACGCAGCCGGAAGCGAAACGGAAAACTTGGAACCCTTGCCCTCGCCTTCCGACTCGACCCAAATCTTTCCGCCGTGCGCCTCAACTATTTTTCTCGCTATATAAAGCCCGAGACCGGTGCCAAGAATTTTTGTTTTAATCCTTTCGTCGCGCACGAATTCCTCGAAAATAAGCGGCAATAATTCTTTGGACACCCCCAGGCCGGAATCGCTTACGCTCAATTCCACCCTCTTTCCGCTTTTACGCAATTCGACCCTGACAAATCCCCTCGGCGTATACTTTATGGCGTTATCAATGAGATTCTGAACAACCTGTTTGAGTTTTTCGCTGTCCGCGCTTAAAAAGACGCCGCCATCCGGCTTCGAAAAAGACAACGTTATTTTTTTGCTGTCCGCTATCGGCTGGAGCATCGAAATAACCCCGTTAACCAGAGATGACATATCGGTTTTGGCAAAATAATAATCCATTTTTCCCTCGTCGACTTTTCTCAGATCCAAAAGATTATTGATAAGACCTATCAACCCGTCCGCGGAATCTTTCACCTTGCCCAAAGCGTCCTTAACCTTGTCGTTAACCGGACCATAAAGCCCTTCGGATATTATGGAAACGAAACCTTTTATCGCCGCCAGCGGAGATTTTATCTGATGCGAAGCAAGCGACAAAAGCTGCGTCTTGAAACGGTTCAATTCTCCGAGCTGGATGTTGGCCTTCTCCAGCTCTTTATTGAGCCTTTCCACTTCTTCCCTTTGCCGCACTTCTTCGCGGACGCTTTTGATGAGAAGGAATCCGAAAATCAACGAGAGCGCGAAAATAAATATATCGGAAATTCTGTTCCCCAGAAGCCCCGGAACAACTATGTTGGAAATGAGAACTATCCAAAGAACTCCGGTCAGCGCTTCCGTGGCAATGATTTTCAAATCAAACAAACTGTATTTCACGATTGCATAGGCGGTGAAAACAACCAAGATGCTCAAACCGTAAATTCCTATGCGAGACACTTCCAGGCTTATCATCAAAATCGGCTGAAGCAAATTGATGATAACCGCATTACCCAGCGCGATAATAAATCCCAAGAGAATGAAATTAATATTCCTCGCCAGCAGTTCATTCCCAATGGCGCTAACGAAACGGCGGGTCGTAAAAAGAATGAGTGGGCCTATCAGCAAACCGGTCAATATAAAAAGCGCGTAAATAATCCAGAGCGGCCCGGAGTCGAAATGTATAACCGAATCATAAAAACTGATGTTTTTAATCACAAGCTGCGTCGAAAGCACAAGTGGAACAAATGCGATTGCCAGCATCGCGGTAATCCAGCCAAGCCAACGATGCCACTTCTGCACATACTCTGCCCGAAGAGCTATGGCGGTACAGAACTTCAGCCAAAAATACATCCCGAATGCCGCGGAAATAAAATCCAGCCGGAGAAACAAATCGAGCCGTTCATAGCCGACCACGCTCGGCTCGTTTTCCAAAAAATTGGCAATCATCCACAAATCGGTAAAAAGTACGAAAAGCGCGTAGAAAATATTCTCTTTAGACCGGCGGTTGCGCCAAAAAATCAAAAATCCCAAAACCGCGTTCAGGACAATCGCTAAAAAAAGAAGGAGGTCTGACATCTGATAATTATATTATATCCGATAGCGCAAATTATAAAAATGCTCCGGACCCGCGCGAGTCCGGAGCTGCACACTTTCCCGATAAAAGGCTTGCCGTCAAACAGCCCAGTTGGGCCGGCATGAGCATGTTGGAATGTTCTCCAGCGCGCTCATGTCCATTGTTTCCCGATATTGTTGGAAAAGACGGTGGAATTCCAGATCACAGCCTTGAGCTCCTTCCAAATTCTCCGGAATGCCTGCTGGCAGATGATTCGACGGTACCGCTAAAAACGGCGGCTCATCTTTGAATGGCAGAAGGTGCACCCTCCTGCCATGGGCCTGTGCCGCCCGGCGCAGAACCTTCCATGTTGCCCAGAGGCTTGCCGGACGGAACTTGCCGGCGCTCCATTCGGCTTCAAGCAGCGTGCCTGGTCCGACGCAAGTTGGACCGAAGTATGCTTCATCCATATCCAAATCCCCTTCGCCGATGCCGAGAACCCATTCTACCGTCCGTTCAGTTTCCTCAATTGCCCGCGAAATGCTCAAGCCGGGCGCCGGATTCAGAAGAACATAGCCGCCGGAATTTACGCCGGTTTCACGCATCGCTTGGACAGCTTCCAAAAGATGCTGGCGAGTATGGCCTTTGCGAAGCATCTTAAGCCTCAGATAGTCGTCTTGCGTTTCCACTCCGATTCTTATCGTCAGCAGTTTTCCCGCTGGCTGAAGAATATCGGTTATGCGGCGCAGCGCGGGCGCCGTTATGAGCACGGCCCGCGCTTCGATTACCAGGCGAACTATCGTCGGATGTTCCGCTATCATCCGTGCGATTCCAGTCTGAACTTCGACCGGATTGGCGCTCTCCGCCAGAAACGAACCGGCGTTAAAAACCATGGCGGTGTGAATGCAGCCATTCGGCGGAGCCATGCATTCCAGATTTGTCCGGAACATTTCCAGATATTCTTTGGCAGTAAGAATCCTGCCGCCAAAGAACTCCTGGCGATATCCCGCTGCCGCGTGCGGCAACGAACAAAATCTGCAAAGTATGGGCTTGCCCGGACCCTGCAGCTCTCCCCAATCAGGACAGCCCTGGGGCAAATATAGCGTTGCCGCCTGGACGAATCTTTTTTCCACAACATCCCACCATGGGCGGATGCCGCCGCGCAAAACGGCGACCTTCGGATCGTTGTAATCGTAGTTCATTCCCCGCCTCCTTTCTTTGATGATGCCGGGTTGACTGACAAAAGCCGGCTTGCGCTTGTAAGCAGCCCCTTAGCGGGGTCCGTGTTGACGCAAAGAACGCCGTGCCCTCCGGACTCTTCGTCGGGAGGATAGCCGTTTTCCAAAAGCTTCACCGGCCAAAGGCCTATCACCGTGGCGAAGTGCCACAGGAACGGGTCCTTCGGCGTACCGTCGCTTTGCTTCAGCTGCCAATATTCGTCAGCGCTGATTCCCGTTTTTTGATGCGCCCGGCTGAAACCAGGCATACGGGCACAGGCATAGAGTACTTTTTTGCCGCTTAGCAGCCTCAGTAAATGTCCGGCATGAACCAGTAAATCCATTGCCCCGGGAGGAGCTTTTGACACCATTGCGATAGAAGCGCCGTAAATGAATGATCCGGAAGGGTCGAATGTGCCAACCAGATTTCCATTATCGGTTGCCATAGCCCATCCCTTGCATTCATCCGGCGACATTCTTGTCGGCATAAGAACCAGATATCCGACTATTCCGCCGCGAACTTCGACAACCCAAAACCATCCCGGATGGAAATTATTACAAAGAATGATGCGTTCCAGCAGAATTTCCGGAGAAGCCATCGTTCCCGCGCCGACTCCTTCACCCCAGCTTTCTTTTTCCACTTCCACGATGCCCTTCAAATCGGCAGGCGTTGCCGGCCGTACGCGCATTTTGCCGTTAGACATTTCAAATCTCCTTCCGTAATAGGTGTGCGATATTAAAAAAATTTCAAATACAGCAGGCTGAATTATAGCACTTTGCCGTATGGCCAAAAAAGACCGCGGACGCGGGAAATATCTGCCATGCGGCCAGCATATTCAATTCAAATGTTAAACAAGTTCTTTGACTTTCGAAACAAGAGAATCCAAGTCATCGGTTTTTCTTATATAGCCGACTGCGCCCATTTCTTTCGAGTAACGGGGACTGAGATTGTGCACGTCTTCTTCCGGATTTCCGAAACTTGTTAAAAATGCCACCTTCATATTTTTTGTTTCCTGACCCTCCTTTATCTTCATAAGCGCCTCTACTCCGTCCATTTCGGCCATCTTGACGTCCATCAAAACCAAATCCGGTTTAAGCTGCTTTGCTTTTTCTATGGCGTCCTTGCCGTTTTCCGCCGTTCCAATATCAAATCCTTCCGCCATGAGCTTCTTGGAAAATATCTCGCGAAAATAAGCTTCGTCGTCAACAATAAGTATCAAAGATTTCTTTTCCATTTTAAAAAGCCGCTAGAAAAAATTTTTTACTTCCGATACGATTTCACTCAAATCTTCCGTTTTTTTAATATATCCGTTTGCTCCGATGTCTCTCGAAAATTTATTATTCAATTCAACCTCGGACTCATCTCCTGAAACTCCGAGGCTTGTCAGAAAAACCACTTTTATGCCGCTTGTCTCCGGGTCTTGCTTCATTTTCATAGAAGCCTCAATTCCGTCCATTATCGGCATTTTGACGTCCATCAAAACCAAATCCGGTTTAAGCTGCTTTGCTTTTTCGATTCCTTCCTGGCCGCTTTGAGCGGTTTCCACGCGAAAGCCTGAGGCCTCCAGTTCCTTCGTAAAAATTTCTCTAAAATTTTGGTCTTCATCAACCAAAAGAATAAGTGACTGTTTGTCCATTATTTTGTATTATATTTATTATATTGCAGCTTTTAAATTATAGCAGACTATGATTTAATTTGTTATCAACAAAGCGAGATATTCATACGATAAATAAAATAATTTTGGAAATAAGAGCGGGGGCGGGCCTGCCCGCCATAGCCTCGCTTGAAATGGGTACGACAAAATAATAATAAAGCGAAATGGCTACAATAAACAAAATAATTTTGGAAATAAGAGCGGGGGCGGGCGGAGACGAAGCCGCGAGTTTCGCGGGCGACCTCGCGAGAATGTACCAAAGGTACGCGCAGAAGCGAGACTGGGGCTTTGCGATTCTTGATTCGAATGAAACATCGCTTAACGGCTTCAAATCACTGACAGCGGAAATAAAAGGCGAGGGAGTTTATGACGCATTCAAAAACGAATCGGGCGTGCACCGCGTCCAGCGTGTTCCCAAAACGGAAAAAAGCGGCCGCGTGCATACTTCAACCGCTTCGGTGGCAGTTCTTCCCATAGTTGAAGCGAAAGAAGTTATCATAGCCCCGAGCGACATTGAATTTACGGCTTCCCGTGCCGGCGGCCCCGGAGGACAAAACGTCAACAAAGTGGAAACAGCCGTACGCGTTCTTCACAAGCCTACCGGCATCGTTGTTTCCTGCCGAGTGGAACGTTCTCAGCACGCCAACCGCGAGAAGGCTATGGAAATCCTCCGCGCGAAACTTTATGAAATAGAACAGCTTAAAGCCACCGGTTCTTTGACCGATATCCGCAGAGAGCAAATCGGCTCGGGCGAACGCTCCGAAAAGGTAAGGACTTACAACTTCCCCGAAGACCGCATAACGGATCACCGCATAAACAAAAAGTGGCACAATATTGAAAAAATTATGGAAGGAGATATGGATAAAATTGTCGAAGCGTTTGCAAAAAATCAGAATTAAATAAAAAAAGTCCCCGCCAATGACAGGGACCAGGTTCGCAGCCCGGATCTCATCCAGGCTCATATATTGAAGCGTTCAAGCCAAGACCGTAAGCCACACTCGTGAAAGCGTCAATCGAAAGAAGCTTGCTTTTGCCGAATTTGTCGGAAAAAATTCTGCGTATTCTCGGGATAAACGAAGAACCTCCCGTCAAAATAACTGAATTAATTTCGCTGACAGTAATGCTGGCTTTGGACAAAGTCGCATCAACGCACTTGCTTATTTCCTGGAACTTGTCGTCGGCCATTGCCTCAAACTCCGCTCGCGTAATACCTTCTCGTACGACCAGGTTTTTTTCTGAGAAATCGATGACTGAATAATCGCCATCCGACAACTCCCGCTTCGCTTTTTCGACTGAACGGAAAAGCATGTACCCTAGATTTTCGATAATCAAAGTGTGGAGGTTGCTCAACTTTTGCCGATCATCATCGGATACTCCGCGCAAAGAACGTAGCATTTGAAGCGTTTGCCTGTCTCTAAGCTGAGAAATCATATGCCATTGGCAAAGAGTCCGCAGTGGTGAAATTGGTACATCAAGAATTTGCTCGCTTGATGAACCGTATATTTTCGAACCCCTGCCGAAATGCCGAGTAACCTTATGCCACATGATTGAACTGTCAAAGGAATCGCCGGCAACATAAACTCCGCCGACTGCGAGAATATCTTTTTTTCTGCTTTCTCTTAGGTCGTGTCTTCCTCCACGCAGTTTCATCACGGCAAAATCAGAAGTTCCACCGCCGAAATCGCCCATGAAAACTACTTTTTCCTCGCCGTCTGCCAATCGTGATTCGTAAGCTAATGTCGCAGCTATCGGCTCGTAAAGAAAGTGGACATTGGCGAACCCGGAACGCATTGCCGCCGTCCTGAGTCTTTCTTCGGCGAGTAAATCCGCTTCCTTATCATCGGAAAAAACAACAGGTCTTCCGAGGACAACCGTATCGACTACGTGGCCGACATGAAGCTCGCCGCGATGTTTTATGGCTTTCAGGATTATCGCAATCAGGTCTTCTATTTCGTACCTTTTCCCAAAAACATAGGTTTCCTTGAAATTTTTGCTTGGCAAAAAAGCCTTGATGGACTGCATGAAGCGTCCGTACCTTCCGCCGTAACCTATGTATTGGTCTATCGCTTCCTGGCCGATACTTATGTCGCCCTCTTCATCAAAAAAAAGAACAGACTTGAGCGTCTTTTTTGATGCGCCAGACGGATCAATATCGACAATTTCCACCGAGCCGTTCTGCGAAACAGCAAGAACGGAATTAGTGGTCCCAAAATCAAGACCAAATGCAATGCTCATGATTTATTGCTCCTTGTATTCTGTTGGAAAGCTGCAAATGTTACTTCCAATATTTCGTAACGACTATTTTTTAACACAAAAAGCTCATTAAATCAAGAGTGCTGAAGGTACATTCAACTCTGAAGTGCAACACCTGTTAGTTCATAGAATACCTGATAAGGTGTCTTCCAGCCAAGGCGTTTTCTCGGTCTGGAATTGAGCAGATACTCGACCATTTG
>DATKTR010000024.1:0-5894 GCA_035531015.1 Minisyncoccota bacterium
TTTCAACCCTGCCCATACTATGACTCCTACAGCCAGAAAAACCCCTCCTACAAGAGAGAAGGTATAAAAAGACTGTATCCAATTAGCCAGATTCTGGCCTGCGTCACCTGTTACCTGAGTCTGGGTTATGTTGGTGAGGTCCATGGCGAAAACGGGCTTCGCGGACAAGAACAGGAGCAGTGTCAATAGCTTTTTCATCATGGAGAATAAGTTAGCATTATGTTTTTTGACGCGGCTTCTGATTCGTATCCTTTGGTTGCGTTCTGGACAGAAAGCGAAACCGACATTGTCGACTGAGGCTGGAGTGTCTGGTCGAATTTTATGTTGAGGACCTGCGGATTTTCTGCTCCGCTGGGCGACTGCCCGTTAACATTCCAGCTGAAGATAAGGCCTGAAAGGCTGTCTACGTTGAAAAAGTAAGGCTGCGCCTCAAGCGTGAGCGGCGAAGATGAAAATTTTTCTCCCGGCAGCGGCGATTCTATAACTACTTCGGGTTTTGCTATCGGTATGGCGACAGTTTTCAGTTGGTCGCCTTTTGAATAATCGGGAAATTCCACTCTTAGGTTTATGCTGCCCCCCGAAAAATCAGGGGCTTTGAAAGAGATGCTCTGCTTGCCTATCCCGCCATCTATGTAATTATTGTCCTGATACCAATAAACATTTTGTTTTGAAACATCTATTATTTTTCCGTTATCTATAAGTTCGGCAGATGCGTTTATTGTCGAGTTGGCCGTCGGCATTATTTTGCCGCCAAATTCTGGCGGGACATACGTATTTGAACTCCAAGTCAGCAATATGACTGGAGACGCGGCTGTCTGGGCGAAAGAGGATGCGGGCAATCCGGCTAGCGTTATTAAAAAAAGAATCGTTAAAATTTTTTTGGCCATTAGTTTAATTATATAGAATTATTGAGACCCTCTTAAATCAACATCATTGCCATCAACATAAACACCGCCTTCTTCATCTTCCTCGTTTTCTTCTTCCGTTTGTCCGCTCGGAGTGCCTTCAAATAGCCTTCTCTGGAGTTCTTCCATTGCTTCAGGTTCCTCGCCGAGCTCTTCTGGAGATACTTTTCTCCGGCCTGCTTCCGGACCTGCTCCACCTGCCTCTTCTTCGGCCGCCGCCGTGCCTTTTTCAACTCCGGCTGCCGCCCTGGCCGCCCCGGTCCCTTCAACTCCGGCAGCAGCGCCTTCCGTAGCGCTTACCGCAACAGCTTCCTCTGCGGCAACGGTGCTTCCCGCGGCGGCAGCTCCGCCTTCAGCTGCTATGGCTCCGGCTCCGCCCGTCGCCAGCCCTATAGCCGCTATGCCGATTGTTTGAACAACTTTGCTCTGGAAAAGCATCGCTATAATAAGCGCGAGCAAAAGCGTAGGCAGCGGCAAGATTATTCCGATGGCAAGAATAACTTTAGGCATGAACCCGGACAGTTTTTTAAAGACGAACACGCCTACCGCCAGTCCGGCGAGATAATGCGCCGAAAGCGCGAAGAATAAAATTGGAAGCCCGATTATTGGAACGACTCCGGCTATGCCAAAAAGAGAAAGTATGTCCCCGATAACGGCGGTTATAAACGCGGTTATCGCAGAAACATCGAGAAATTCCAATTTTTCCTTGCCATTCATCCCGTTTAGAAGCAGGTCACGGCTGGCTTGACCCGCAAAGATTTCTTAATTTTACTCACTCGACTTTTAACATACATCATGTTTATAAACCGTGGCCGCGGCTTCTAACGGGATTCATTTTAAGCGGACTGACTTCATTATATCACTATTTGTTTTCAAGAAGTTCCTTTGGGTTGGTGGTTATTATCTGGTCTTCGAAATAAGAAGCGATTATCTGGATGGCAATATGCCTTCGTCCAGCAAAAAACAGGCCCGTGCCGACTTCGGCAGAAAGAAGATAATTCCTTTCCGCGTCCGTAAGCCCGAAAGCTTTGGCAATTACGTCTATTGTTGCGGGCGCCTGCCTCAAGAGTAGTTGTATTGACGAGTTTGTGATTATCGGCCTGCCGTAAGGCGAACGCAAGAAATCCTCGACGTCCTGCGTGACAGTCGTCAGCCCCAGATAATATTTTCTGCATCTTTTTGCCAATCCGAAAAGGAAAGAAGCGCTTTCTTCGTATTTCATCATCCACCAGGCTTCATCGACTATCATTATCCTCTTTTTCATTTTTGCGCGGACGAGATTCCAGATGAAATTGAGAATTACGTACATCGCTATGGGTCGCAGTTCGTCCTCAAGGTCGCGTATCGAAAAAATTATCAGCCGGTTTTCCATATCGACATTCGTCTGCTGGTTCAAAAAGCCGGCGAAGCTTCCTTTCGTGAACTTGTAAAGGCGTTCCGCCATCCCGGCTCCGCCTTCAAGATTCCTCAAAACCGTCTCGAGGTCTTGCAAAAGTGGAGGCTGCGCTTTCGAAAAATCTTCATCGGGCGTTATTTCGCGCGAAGCATATGTTTCGGTTATGGCGCGGTCGAGGATGGAATCTTCCTCGGGTGTCAGTTTGCCGAGCATCAGCTTGACCAGGCCGGCAATGTTAACGATGTGCGAGCGGAGCACGTCGGCCGGAGATTCATTTTCCGGGATTGTCGGAATGTCGAACGGATTGATGTGTTCCTGCGATGAAAGAGATATGTTGAAGAAACTTCCTCCGAAATTTTCGGATAGTTTTTGATATTCGTTTTCCGGGTCGATGACTATGACGTCTATGCCCATCATTAAGGAGCGTATTATTTCGAGTTTAGTGGCGTAACTTTTTCCGGCTCCGGCTTTTGCGAACACGACCTGGTTGGCGTTTTCCATGGAGAATCTGTCGAATATAACAAGACTGTTATTGTGGCGGTTTATCCCATAAAGGACGCCTTCGTCCGATGTCAGGTCTTCGGAAACGAATGGAAAGAAAGACGATATCGGGCCGGAATCCATAGGTTGGTTCACGGAAAGCTTGTCGTCGCCAAGAGGCATTATCGAAAGAAGCCCCTCAAGCTGCTGGAAAAGCGCCGGCTTTATATAGACAAGCTTCGCTTCCATCATCGAAACAATCTGGCTTTCAATTCGCGCTAGCTCTTCGTCAGTATCGGCATAAATTGCTATGTAAAAGCCGACATTGAACATTTTTTCCTGTGCTTGCTGCAGCGAATCGCGGAGCGTTTCGACGTCGTTCAAAGCCGTCTCGAGCATAGGATCCCTGACCATTCCTTTTTCCTGATTATCCCCGATCTGGGATTCTATCTGCGCCGCTTTTTTGCGGAGGTTTTTCAGCGCGAGCCCGGTGTCCACCGGTGAAACGAAAATAGATATGTCGAAAAGATTCGGCAGATTTATCATTTGGTCGAACCATCCGCTCGAAAGATAGCGCGGATAGGAAAAAGCGAAAAAAACTTTTACCAGCTTGTCGCCGAGTTTTATGAAATTAGATTCAACATCGACTCCTGCGGGCGCTATTATATTTTTCAGGTCTGGCAGTTTGTTTTCTTCCATATTTTTTATTTATTTTTTCGGCTCGTCGGGAACATTTCCCTTTTCTACGGTGCTCGGGTTGTAAAAATTGTAAAAAAGTTCAATGAGTTCCTGGTCGTTTAACATTTTCACTTCAAGTTCTATCGCCTGGAGCCCTTCTATGACCTGATTGGTCCGTTGCTGGAGCTGCTGCAGATTCTTTCGGAAATTTTCTTCTTTTTCCTCGTCATCCATTTTTTTCTCGGCATCGTCCTTTTTCCCAAAAAAAGGAAAGATTTTGTTTACTGCATTTTTGTCCGGAAGCTGCACCGGGAAAAACGGAACTACCACCAGGAAAGTTTTGGCCATAATTGGATTGTCTCTTACGAATGATTTTATGAATTCCGCATATTCCCCTATCTGGCTGCGGAGAAGTTCCGATTTTTCTCCCTGCATTTTTTCCTCAAGAAGAGAAAGGTAATCGTCTATGTTTATTTTTCTCGAATGTATTATTGTCTGTATCGGGAAATCGAGGCTGTTCAAAAAATTCTGATATGAATAAGTTATCGTATTCTGTTCCTCTTCGGATTTGAGCGAAAAATTTATGCCGCCGACCATTATTATTTGGCGGAGGCTGCCGTTTTTAAGGAGGATCGTGTCGTCCTGGATAGAATCGACTTCAACGAGATCCTGCGTATTACCGAAAGTTTTGACCATGGTACTTATATCTATATTTTAAATGTTTAATAGGTTTTAAGCTAACGCTCCAGTCATTCCGAGCTTCGCGAGAAATCTAAGAGATCCTTCGCAAGGCTCAGGATGACCCTGGATCAAATCAAATGAGCCCTTCTCACATCTGATTTTTTACCTGTAATCTACTCTTTTTACCGCTTTTCTCTCGCCGGTTATTTTTTGCACTACTTCATAGCGTTCTTTGGGCCTGGTTACGTGCCATCTCCCTTCACTGGCAAGGACTTTTGTGCCGGTCTGAAGATTTTGCCATGATTTTCTAAGAGACATTCCGGCAACTATGTTCTCAAGAGATGCTCCTTGCCCGGTTTCTTTTTTGGCGCCGCCTTGCGCCGCCTTTTCCTTTTTTTCTTGCCAAACGTACATTTGCGGACGCCAGTAAAATCCTATTGCCGATGTTATGATTTTCACCAACGGCTGTCCGTTAACTTTTACAAGTGCCAGAGCCACTCCGCCTCCGATTATAAAGACGGAAAAAACTATCCAAAGCCATAATTGGACGACAAAAAAAAGAAGCATGCTGATGCCAACAGCTGCTCCTATGTATAGGAACTGCCTTAGCGTGAGCGGACCGACTATTTTATCTTCGACTTCTACGAATTGGGGTACCTGAAATTGCATAAGTTTTACGAAATACTGATTTTTATAAACCTGCCTGCCGACAGGCAGGTGTACTAATTATTAATAAAATTCAAATCATTTTGAATTGTTACCAGTTCTGCGGAGTACTTCAAATGGATTCTCCGATTCTTCGGAGGGCTGGACTTTTTTCGGAGGAGCCGGCGGAAGCGGAGTTTTCATATCGCCGTAATGCACGACCCGCTGGCTTGGCGAAGAGGTTTTTGAAGCATATTCTTCCGCGGTGCTTGTCTCGATTTGAGCAGGCCTCGGTGGCGGAGCCCATTTTTGTTCCATTTTGCCGAACTGTTCCTGTGACAATCCTACTTTGAAAGATGATTTTACGGGCGATATCGGTTCAGATTCGGATTCCTGATGGAGTATGAAAGGCATGGGTTCTTCGGCGGTTTTTTCCTGAGCAACTGGCGGCGCAATTTGTTTTTCGGCTGGCGAAACAACAGGTTTTTCTTCGGGGGTTTTTTCTTGTATCGGCTTTACGGCCGTGCCCGCGGACATTTTTGAAAACATATTTACCGGAAGCTGGCGCCCAACGGGTTTTGAAGACGGAGCTGGAATAGGCGACGCCGGCGGCGTAGCAGCCGTCGTAATTTTAGGAGCTGAAGCAGGCACAAAAGTCCGAGCTGCGCCGGGGAACGGAGCCGGCGCGGGGATCGGAACGGTTTCTTTTTTAGGTTCGGGCATCGTGCCGGCCGGCTTTATTATCTCTTCAAGCACTATCGGCTTTGGCGCATGCGGCTCTTCTCCTGCCGGCGCATAAATTTCTTCAAGCGACTCCTGGATTGGCTGGAAAATTTTTCTGTTTATAGGTTCGGCAATCGCCGCGGCAATTCGCGCGTCTATGCCAAGCGAATCTTTTATTTCGTTCGCGAGCTCTTCCGGATGCGCGAAACCCATCAAAACATAACCTACCAACCTCGAAACAACGGCGATTTTTTCCTCGGACAAATGTTCGTTTTCAGCGGTCTTCCAAACAAGCTGCGAATTTACATCGGAAGTTATCGCTTCTCTTAAAGTATCAGAGAGCGCGTCCCATCGCCCATAAAGTTGTTGTTTTGTGATTACATTCA
>DATKTR010000025.1:0-12126 GCA_035531015.1 Minisyncoccota bacterium
TATTTTAATAAGGTCGGGAAGCTTAAGCGGATTGAATACCAATATGCTGTCGAAACGGTTAATGAATTCGAGGCGGAAGTGAGCCGTGAGCGCGGGCAGTATCTTTTCCTTGAGGAATTTGGCGCTGTGAATATCGGCTCCTTCCTCGAAGCCGGCGACTATCTCCCGCACGCCGATGTTCGATGTAGCCATTATTATCGCGTGCTTTGCCGAAACGGTTTCATTTTGTCCCGATGTAAGCCTGCCGTCGTCGAGCACCTGCAGGAAAATGTCGAACACTTTCGGGTGCGCTTTTTCTATTTCATCAAGCAAAAGCAAACTGTGCGGTTCCGCTTTCAGTATTTCGGTAAGTCCGCCGCCGCTGTCATATCCGATATATCCCGGGGGCGCTCCGATAAGGCGTTGAACGGTATGCTCCTGCCCGAACTCTGACATATCCAGACGCACGAAATTTTCGGCTCGGCCGAACACTTTTTCCGCAACTAATTTCGCGGTTTCGGTCTTGCCTACTCCGGAAGGGCCAAGCAGTAAAAAAGAGCTGAGCGGCTTGTTGGGATTTTTTATGCCGAGTTTCGCGCGGGTAATGATTGAAGCTATTTTTCCGATGCCGTCTTTCTGGTTGACTATTTGAGCGTTAAGCTCCGATTCCAGTTCATTGAGCGCGGAAATTTCATTGCTCTGAAGCTTGGACAACGGGACTCCGGTTTTTCCCGAAACAACAGTCTGCACGATATCGTCGGTTATCATTTTTACTCCCGACGACGCGGCGCATGCCAGGCATTCATCAAGAAGCGAAATGGCGGCGCGAGGAAGAACTCCGAGTGACGGGAATTGTTCGGCATATTCCACAATGGAACGCAAAATTGATGCCGGCGCCACGATCTTGTAGCTCTGATTCAGCCTTGTCAAAGAAGCTTCAAGAATGCGGACATATTCGGCGGGAACTTGCGTCTTCAGGGTTATCACTTCAAAAAGCCGCGCGAATGCCGGATATTCTTCGCTCAGCCAGGCGTATTCCTGCGGTTGCAGCGTGGCAATGACCTGAACATCCGGACGCTTAAGGAACGTGCCATATAGCCTCGTAAGGCGCTGCGTCATAGCGTTGTTGTTGTACATAACTCTGCCGAAATCATCTATGAAAATAACCGACGCCGGCAGAGTTTTCAAAGCTTGTTCGTAATAGGCATCGTCGGCAGTGCCGAGTTTTTGCAGGTGCCCCGCATCGAATTGAACCAGCGCCTGTTTTCCGTTAGCCTCATTGCGGCAAGCGCGTTCGAACCAGCCATATACGAATGCCGTTTTGCCGATTCCGCTCGGCCCGACGATGAAACAATTATTGTTCATGCGCCGGCCGAGCACCCGGCTAAGCCGCTGCAATTCTTCCTTTCTCCCGACCAGCTTTGGCAAAATGCCGCGCTCGTTTTCCGCGCGGAGGTCGTGATATGGAATTTTCTCGAAATCAATCATTGGTTTTTAAATTATGCCGCTTTTTTAAAATTAGTCCGCTGGCGGAACATCGTTATTCCGCTTTCCGCATCCTCCGCGACCTTGCCGTAATTTTTCCCAAATGAGTATTGGTCGTCGTTCGCCGCGGCACTACCTGCCGCGACTCCGGTGGCGCTTTTTACCGCTTCAACAACGCCCCGGGGAGCGCCATCAAAGCCCAATGAAAGCCAGAGGAAATCTCTTCCCTCAAGAGACCGCTGTTTCTCAAAACCAGCTTGCTCGTTCTTTTCTTCATTTTCCGTTCCTGTTTTTTCATCATTTATTATTTCAACCGGTTTAATTGCAGGAGCATTCGCAGCTTCTTTTTCAGGAACATTTTTTACAGCTTCAACGGCCCGATTCTTTATTTCAACTGCTGCCTTAGCCGGTTTATCAACTGATTCAGCGGCTGTTTCCGGTTGAACATTTTTTTTCATCGTCGATTCCACCGACTTACCTTCATCCACGCCTGCAACCTCAATGTTTTGATACGAGTCCTCGGCAGACGCGGCGGCAGTTTTTTCAGTGACGATTTTTATTTCCTTTTCCGCTTCCGAGAAAATCGCCGGCTCGCTGCGCATTTCCGTTATATTAACGTTTGCAACGGGCGCTTTTTCACTGTCGGCATTGCCGACCGGCGCTATTTCCATTTTATCAGGGATGGGTTTCAAATCTTCATTAAGAACAACCGGCACCGCATCCTTTTCATCCAAAGAAATAATTTTCTCGACAATCGGTTCGGAATTTTCTCCTGCAATAATCAGGGTTGATTGCACATTTTTAACATTCGCTTCCTTATCGGCTTGAGTGTCAGCAGACTTTTCTTTAACAGGCTGTATTTTATCCAAGGAAACGATCTCTTCTGCATTTTGCGATACAACAGCCGTATTTGTTTCTATGGCAGCTTCGGATACGATTACCGATTCCACATCCGGTGTTTTTAAAGCACCATTAGCCGTAACTTCAACCGCGTCTGCGTTTATTTCGGCATAATTATTATCGGTAATTACTTTTTCCGCGGATTGCTCCGGAAATTCGATAGCAACGTTCCGCTCGACAATAGTTTCCGTCGCAACCCTCCTGTCTATATCAACTTTAACCAAACTATCTGCAACTGCACCATCATTGGTTTCGACCGCGGCTTCACTTGCTGCAGCATCTTTAATAGTCTCCGTTTGAATTTGAGCATTTTCCGTTTCGACGCGCTCAACGGAAATAGTTTGCGTTTCTTTAATTTGCCGCATAACAATTTTTTCCGCAATTTGGGTTTCGGAAAATTCTTCTTTGAGTTCTTCTGTTATTGCCGATACTTCCGGGGAGACATCAGCTGATGAGGCTTGCGCCATATGCTCGATATTGTTCATATCGGCATGAACAATATCGGCAACCTTAACATCGGCAATCGTGCCCGCTTCTACATTCATTTCTTCCACGGAAAAAACGGCGTCGCCGTCAATTTTGGATTCGACATTAGCAGCCGGTTCTGCAACAGTTTCAGGCATCGCTTCAGCGACTGCGCCAGCCATTGCCGGAAGGATTGTTTCTATCTTCGCGTTCTCATCTGCTTTTATTTCAACAGCGTCGCCTTTGGCAGCGATTTCTTCTATTTTAGCCTCCCGTATGGCGGCTTCCCCATTGGCAGACCTAACGTGTTCAATTGTTATTACCCGCTCAACGCCTGCTTCAGGCGATATATTTCTGTCTACCGGTTGAACGCCTATTTCGCTATCAAAAAACGGCTCAGCTTTTTCGGGCATCTGCTCAACCGAATCAATGCCGGCGACAGGCTCTGTTATTGCTGGTTTTTCCTGCTGTGGCACCGCCGACGCATCAGCGTCCCTTAATCGTTCATTAATTGCAGGAGCAGAAACCTCTCCAAAGTTTTCAACAGGCTTAACCGCCCCTTGCTCTGAAATCACACCTTCTTCTTCCGCCAAAACGCCGGTTCCAAAAGATTCCTCCACTTCTCCAAATTCACTTTCAAAATATGCGTTTAGATTGATATTTATAAAATCTGATTCCTCATCTTGCGGAAATTCATTATCAAAAATATTTTCACTAGCCCCATTTACGGCCGCCTGCTCATATTCGCTGACGAATTCCATGTCTTTTTCAACAGATATTTCTTCCTGAATTTTTTCCGGATTAAACGAAAGGTCGACAACTCTTATGACTTCTCCGTGCTCGCCTTTTCCTTCGAGCCAACTTGCCGTTTTATGAAATATTCCTTTGGCGTCAACCCATTCTCTGATATCTATATGCCCGCTGTTTTCTTCCCATGCGGATAAAGTTTCGCGATGCTGGCCGACCTTTTCGGCGTCCAGCATATCTTCGATTCTTTTGGTCTCGGACACGCCTTGCGAATCAAGCCACTCTCCTTTATTAAAATATCCCGCTTCGCCTTCAAATTCCATTTTCCAATCTTCGGGTTTGCCGCCTGATTCGATAACAGCCTGCATCGCTTTTTCATGCCCACTAAGTCCTTCCAGATTTTTTTGGTCAGGTTCGTTCGGCTCGTTGAAACCTTGTTCCGATTCGATATCCGAAAACACTCCTTCTTGATATCGCGTCGAATACTCCGCTGCGGCTTCCGCCCCTATGATTGATTCGTCTAATAAAATTCCCATTTAAATAATATGATTTTCTATTAAAAACAAAAAACTTCTGCCGAGCAGAAGCGCAAAATATTGCCGCTATTGAATAAGTCCGAAAGACTTATTTCCTGCTCGGGAATCAGGCCTCATTTGAATACGGGCCTATGTTATTTGACGATCGGACTTGTCCCCGAAGGGCATTACCGCTGCGGCACAGTGGAGGAATCAAACCTCACTTCCTGTCGTTTGTTGACTCGGGCTTTCGCCCGACAAATAACCTAAGGCCAGTATATAGCCGAATGATGATGCGTCAAAGAGCCTGCTGTGGATAAAGCGAGTGTATCTCGCCGGATGTGATAAAACCTATATAAAAATCGGTTTTGCCTGATATAATAACCATATGCCGTATTCATTTCCGGAAAAATACAAAAAGGATTTCGTGGTGTTCAAAAAGCTGAATTCTCCACAAAAGATACAAGATTTCGTAAACAAGATACCGATAAATTTTGAGCCTGAAAGAGAAACTTGCCGTTCGCCGCTTATGGTTTTAAAAAACAATGCCGCTCATTGCATGGAAGGCGCGATGCTCGCCGCAGCCTGTTTTTGGCATAACGGCGAACGTCCGCTTCTGCTCGACCTGAAAACTACAAAAGACGATGATGACCATGTTGTCGCTCTTTTCAAGCGAAATGGATATTGGGGAGCCGTAAGCAAAACCAATCATGCCGTCCTGCGCTACCGCGACCCGGTTTTCAAAACCGTGCGCGAGCTTGCGCTTTCATATTTCAACGAATACTTTTTGGACAGTGGCGTAAAAACAATGAGGAGCTTCTCATCCCCTTTCAGCCTGCTTCAATACGACAGCGACTGGCTTGTTTCGGAAAAAGATATTTGGGCAATTCCGGAAGATTTGGATAAATCGCGCCATTTTAAAGTCTTCCCCCAGAGATTATCGAAACATCTTCGTGTTGCCGACAAGGTTGAAATAGACGCCGGAAAAATAACCGATTGGAAAAAATCCGCTCAAAAAAATAAACTCCGCGGTTAGCGGAGTTTATTTTTCCTAATCAATTAACTTTTTTGCGCCTGAGCCACTCGCCGCGTTCCGTCTTTGCTGCGTAATAAAGCGCTGCAAGGAAAATGACTGCTTGAAATTGATTCATCAAAAAATACCATTGTCCCGTTCCGGTATCGCAGGACTTGAAAGCGGCAATAGTTTCCGATTCAAAGAAATACACCGCAAAAACAGAAACGATTAAGTTTAAGATGACTACCCAGCGGTTCATAGGATTTGTGAATCCGGCAATCAAACCCAAAAAAATCATGCCGAGTATGTAATAAAAAGCCGAAACGCGGATATAATCGCCGAAGAAAGGCAAAGAAATCAGCATAACTATGATGCCTGCTATAAAAAGCCTTCTTACATTATCGCCGTAATAATGAGACGGACGAAGCGGCCTTTTGCTTAATGCCGTTTCCCGTTCTACGTCAGAAATGTCGCCTTCATAATCGCTCATAGTCTAATTATATCACTTTTAGTTTTCCGGTTTTAGGCAGCAAGCCAGCCGCCGTCAACATATAAAGTAGCACCTGTAACATAGCTTGCCTCATCCGAAGCCAGAAAAATAACGGCTGCCGATACCTCCTCTGCCCTGCCTATCCTCTTCAGAGGAACTCCGGAAATGAAAGCATCAAGCTCTTCTCTTGACATTTGGTCGGCTGCCACCATTGGCGTGTCTATCGCACCAGGTCCGATGGCATTGACGTTTATGCCAAGCGGCGCGAATTCAATAGCTAAAGTTTCAGTCATGCCGATAACTCCGCCTTTGGAAGCGGTGTAATGCGCTCCGCCGGAAATTCCCACGCCGACTCCGCCCGAGGCGATTGAGGCGATATTTATTATCCTGCCCCGCTTATTTTTCGCCATTTCTTTTGCTGCCCGCTGTGCGCAAAAAAATTGTCCCTTCAAATTTATATTTATGGTCCTGTCCCAATCAGCTTCCGATATTTCTAGCGCCGGCTTATCCTGGTAAATGCCGGCGTTATTAACCAATATATCCAGTTTGCCGAAATGCTTTATAACTTCATCAAAAACAGATTCAATTTCGGCTTTATTGGTAACGTCGAGCTTGAATGCGGCAGCTTGTCCCTGCCTCGCCGGCAGGCGGGCGCCTTTGGCGATTATTTCATCCGCAACTGCTTGGCATTCTCCGAGGTCAATATCAGTTACGGCGACAGCGGCGCCTTGCGACGCAAGCGTGAGCGCGTGCGATTTACCCATTCCGCGGCGCGCGCCGGTAACCAAAGCAACTTTGCCTGAAAGGTTGAACATTTGGATCAATTATAGCACTAAGCACTAATAATGCTATTGCTATAAAGTTAGCGGACGGAAGAACTGACGTTCAAAAGCTCGACGGTAAAATGCAAAGTGGCGTTCGGCGGTATTATATTGCCCGCGCCATTGGCTCCGTAACCGAGCTCCGGCGGAATGGTAAGCTCCCTTTTGCCTCCGACTTTCATTCCGGATACTCCCAAATCCCATCCTTTGATAACCTCACCCGCGCCAAGCGTAAAGCTGAACGGTTCGTTCCTGTCGTAAGAGCTGTCAAATTTGCTGCCGCTGTCGAGCGTGCCTACATAATTAACAGTAACAACATCTCCTGCTTTTGCTTCCGCTCCGCTGCCAACAACTATATCCTTGATTTTTAAGTTTTCCATTATTTTTGATTGATTTTGTTCGACTTCTGCCGCCAGATTTTTTTGATTTTGGAGAGCTTCATTGGAAATCTTATTGCTATATCCCGACCCGAACCAGAGAAGTCCTCCCGCAACTGCCGCAAAAATTATTATTGATATGATTGATGATGTTTTCATTTTTTATTTTATTTTTAGTAATCATATTCTGCGACAAGCAAGCCGTTTTTGTCAAAAAGGAGAAGCCTGTCGTGCTGGAAATCAAGGAATTGGCTGCCGCTCCAGGCATACCATTTGTTGCTCAGAAAATCGTAATCATTTCTGTGTTTTTCGAAGCAGCCGCCGTAATTCAGCTTATCGAGATAGGCTTTGCATGAATAATCGTAAATAGATATCGGCGGATTCGGCGCGGGCATCTGGCAGGAGTTAAGCGAAGTTATGTAATTCTGGCATTGGCCCGTGAAGTTTATTATTTCGGAGCGGTCTATCACCGGACAATTCAAATTCAGCGGTGGAATAAAATTATTCGCGTTGGACAAATAGCCCATGCACTTATTCAGTCTCAAATTCACGCCAATGGCGCTATTGGTCGAGTATATGTAAAGCATATCGCCATTTTTCATGTATATATCGCTTTGAGGAGTCATTCCGGAAGGGTCGTAAACGTCCACCGCCTGCGGCACATATTGGCTGCCGCGGTTGCCTCTCAAAAGCCAGCCGGTAACATCAAGAGAGCCGCCGGATACGGCAAGATTTCCCGTTAAAACTATCTGGCTGTAATAACCGGGAGAACCCGGATACGCAGACAAGCTTATCTGGCCGAAATAGGGAGAAATATCCCGTATCGAAAATCCCGGCGGTATTTGTGACGGGCTCAAGTTAAGCCTGCCGTAATATGTCGGCGACGGTTGCGAAGCGGCGCCCGCAGGACCGGTTTGAGAATAATTAGTCTGCTGCCCGATTTGCGTATTGGTTTGGGCGGCCGGAGCGCTCGAAATATAAGTTTTTGCCGGAGCTGTCTGAGCCGCGGGCGCGGTTGTTGTCGCGTTATAAGCCCCTCCCAAACCGATATTGAATCTTTGGGGAGTGCCATACAAAAAGAAAGCGTAAAAAACGAGTATTCCTACAAGTATCACGAAAAATAGAAAACCGAAATGTTGCATTTGTTAATTTTAGCAGTTTATACAACTATATTCACCAGACGGCCGGGAACGTAAATTACCTTTTTTGCGCTTGCCGATTCAATTATATTCTTTATCTTTTCCCTGTTTAGAGCAAGTTTTTCGGCCTCTTCCCTGCTTATGCCCGCAAGGACTTCCATGCTATCCCTTACTTTGCCATTGACCTGAATAACAAGCGTGAAGGTTTCGCTCTTGATAAGATTTTTGTCGTATTCCGGCCATTTCTCGAGATGAATGGATTTGAATTTCCTATTTGCGATTTGCGATTTGCCATTTGTTAATATTTGCCAGAGCTCCTCGGACATATGAGGGGCAAACGGGGCAACTAGTTTCAATAAATTCTCGAAGTCATTTTTTGTCACATTTTTGCAATCGGCTTCAAATTCATTAAGAAGTATCATCATCGCAGAAATTGCAGTATTATACCTCAGTTCCGCGATATCCTCGGTGACTTTTTTAATAGTAGCGTGCAGCGCCTGTTTTATCTTCTTGTTTTCCGTAGCCGTCTTTGCAAAAGAATCCGCTGTTCCCATTTTCCAAACTCTCTCCAAAAATCTTTTCACGCCAATTATGCCGGCATCGCGGAAATCGCCGCCATATTCGTATGGAGCAAGGAACATGAGATACATCCTTAATGTGTCAGCGCCGAAATTTTTTATGTACTCGTCCGGATTTACTACATTGCCTTTCGATTTGGACATCTTCATTCCTTCTTTTATCAGAAGACCGTGCGCGCGGAATTTACTGAATGGTTCTTCGAAATCAATGAGTCCGCAATCCTTGAAGAACATCGTCAAAAATCTGGAATAGAGCAGATGAAGAACGGAGTGTTCCGCTCCGCCGATGTACATATCGACAGGCAGCCATCGCTTAGTGATCGCAGAATCCCAAGGGACTTGCCCTGAGTGAGCGGAGTGAATCGAAGGGTAGCGCAAGAAATACCATGATGAATCAAGGAATGTGTCGGAAACGTCCGTTTCGCGGCGCGCCGTGGCGCCGCAGTTCGGACATTTGGTTTCGTAAAAAGATTTGACAGTTGCCAGCGGAGACTTGCCTTTCCCTTTCGGACGAAAATCTTTTATGAACGGCAATTTCACCGGCAATTTATTTTCAGGAACGGAATACCATCCCGGCATTTCCTTCCGCTCGCCCTTGCCGGCCGTGGCGCATTTTTCGCAGAAAATCATCGGGATAGGCGCGCTCCAATAGCGCTGCCTCGAAATAAGCCAGTCGCGCAAACGGAACTGGGTTTTTCTTTTTCCGCCGGCGAATTCCGTGATTTTCCACCTGGCCGTTTCTGAATCCAGGCCGTCGAATTTTCCCGAATTCATAGCGACTCCGTAATCGGCAAAACATTCTTTCCCGTCTTCCAAAATCTGCCACATATATTTGAAATTTGCCAAATTCAGCCAATCCTTCATTCTCGCGGCCTCTATCCAAACAGGTTTGTGGTTTTTCAAATCTATTTCTGAATCGTCGTTCTTTTTGCCGTCTATTAATTCGAAAAGCATTCCCTGCCCAACGGCATACCTGTTTACGTCTTTATGGTGCGCGAAAAAATGGCTATGAGCCTCTCCTCCGATATATTTAACGAACTTTATATTCTTATATCCTGTTTCTTCAACAATCTCTCTCTTGCCCGCTTTTACGTAATCCTCGCCATCTTCCACTCCGCCGATAATTCCGGAATGCCAGCCGAATTTCTCCCAATCAAGGCATAAATAACGATTGTTTTTCCTGTCCCAAAGAAATGCATATGCTGTTTTTCTTTTTATCGTTTTTTTATCATTACGAACGGCGTCTTTGCCATCTTTATCGGTAAAATATGGCGCGACCACTTGTATGACCGGTAATTTATATTTCTTCGCAAATTCAAAGTCGCGCTCATCATGAGCGGGAACGGCCATAATGGCTCCCGTGCCATATCCGGTCAAAACATAATCGGCAGCCCATACCGGGATCTCTTTTCCGTTGACCGGATTGATAGCCTCGATTCCTTTCAGTTCGACGCCGGTTTTGCCTCGCCCTGAGCCTGTCGAAGGGTCATTATCATCTGCCAATCTTTCTTCTTCCGATTTTCTCGCCGCTTTTTTAATATAAGTCTCTACTTCTTTCAGATTTGAGATTTGAGATTTCAGATTTGGTATTAGCTCATTTTCGGGAGCTAATACCATATATGTGGCTCCGAAAAGCGTGTCGGGACGCGTGGTGAAAACTTTTATCGAAGTAGTTAAATTATCCAATATCGCCGGCTCCGTTGGCCCGGTAAAATGTTTCTTCACGCTTTTTTCTTCAATCAGTTTTGCCGACAATTTTTCCGTCAAATATCTCATATATGCCGCCCGATGCGGTTCGTTAATGTCGGAAATAACAACCTTGTCAGAAACCAAACTATTTATTTTTTTGAAATTAAAGTCCCAATTGAAATTATCCCAATATGGTCTACGCTCTTTAGAAAATTTTGGATCAATGGCCGCTGCGCCAAGCACTAGTTTCGCTATAGGCTTATTCGCCTTTTGAAGAACTTTCAATGCAACTACCGCACCCAAACTGTGCCCAAAAAGAACTGTGTTTTTATCCAGTTTGCAGTTTTTTAATACATAATCAACTTGTTCTTTTTCGTTTGGGTTATTGGTGTTAGGTAATTCGGGAATGCTTACTTTGTATCCCCGTTTTTCAAGTTCTTTTCTTATCCAAGGATATTTATTCTCACGAGGAGAACCGGTATACCCGTGTAGAATGAGGAAATTCGGCTTCTCTTTCGTCTTAACCTCAAAATCTATTTCCGCGCCTTCGGACTTCCCTATCCAATTACGCTGGGCAATCTTAACTTTTTCGGACCAATCCAGTCCTTCGATATTATTCAAAAGCCTTTCGGCATAATCGGTAATTTTAAAGAACCACTGTTCCAGTTCTTTTTTGATGACAACGGTGGAACAGCGTTCGCATTTGCCGGCAATGACCTGTTCGTCAGCGAGAACGGTCTTGCACGACGGGCACCAATTGACTGACTGCTTCTTTCTGTAAGCCAAACCCTTTTTGAAAAGCTGCGTGAATATCCACTGCGTCCATTTGTAATAAGCAGGGTCGTAAGTTTCCAGGTTTTCGTTCCAGGAAAACCCGTTTCCGAGCGAGGCGAGCTGTTTATAAAATCTTTTTTCGGAAACTTTAGCCTGCTTCATTGGATGAGCGCCTATTTTCAAAGCATAGTTTTCCGAATGTATCCCGAACCCGTCCAATCCTATCGGCTCGAAAACATCGTCGCCTTGCATCCTCTTAAAACGCCCATGGATGTCCGTGCCGATAAAAGCATAGGCATTGCCGACATGAAGTCCCTCCGCGGACGGATACGGGAACATCATCAGATTATAAAAAGGCTTCCGCCTGTTGGCGGATTTTCCTTTTATATCAGGCTTGCCCTTCGAAGCTTTCTTGCCCGCTGCAGCCTTGGCGGAGGCGGGAGCGAAGGAGGGCTCATAAATTCCCTCTTTTTGCCAGATTTTCTGCCATTTGCCTTCTACCTTCTTGTGGTCGTATTTCATCGTATATCATTTGATTATAAGAGGTTTTGACGTTACTCGCAAAACCTATTGTTCCGACGGCGCTCGGACAAAATAAAAAACAAGTTTTTCACTTTGCATCCTCGCTCGTCTGAATAAATATTCTTTCCGCGTTTTCAAAAGTTTTCTCCGCCATTTCTTCAACCGGAACTTTTTTAATCTCCGCCAGTTTTTTGACCACTTCAATCACGTAAAGCGGTTCGTTGCGTTTTCCCCTGTACGGCATTGGCGCGACGTAAGGCGCATCGGTTTCACTCAAAATTCTGTCCAGCGGGATATACTTCACGATATCGTCATAGGCGGGCTTGCCTGCCTTGGGAAGGAATGTAACCACGCCCCCGAAAGTGAAAGAAAAACCGAGTTCCAAAAGTTTTTTTGCGTCTTCAGTGGTACCGCTGAAAAAATGGATGACGCCTGGAGTGAAATTTAGAACTTGGGATTTGGAACTTAGAATCTTTATGAGGTCATCGAATGCCTCGCGGCAGTGTATCATCAGCGGCTTTTTTACATCGTGAGCCAGTTCTATTTGTCTTATCAATATTTCTTTCTGTTTATCTCTTACTATTGTCTCTTGTTCCCTATCTCTTGTCTCTAACCTGTAATAATCCAAGC
>DATKTR010000026.1:0-23450 GCA_035531015.1 Minisyncoccota bacterium
CCAAAAAGCTGGAAGGGTTGAATGTCGGTAGTTATGCCGCAATTAAGGAAGCCAAGAAAAAATACGCCGACATGATTTCGAAATTTCCCAGAAAATATTCGTATTTGTTCAAGACAGTGAACTCATTCGGCGATAATCTCATTTCGGCAAAAAATTGTTACTATTGCTTCGACATTTCAAATGCGCAGGATTGCAAATTCATTACCTGGGGAGGGATTAACATGAAAGACACGTATGACGGATACGGGATGGGCGTGGCGGAATTGCTTTATGAAGTTATTGATTCCGGGCTTCAGGCGTCGCATATGAAATTCACGGTAGTCGCCTGGACGGGGAAAAATATCCATTATTCGTACAATTGCCACAACTGCAATAACATATTCGGCTGCATTGGCCTGCGCAGCAAAGAATACTGCATCCTTAACAAGCAATACTCGAAAGAAGAATACGAAAAGCTCGTTCCGCGGATAATCGGACATATGAAAGAAATGCCCTACGTGGATTCTAAAGGAAGACGTTACGGGTACGGCGAATTTTTCCCGGCAGAAATTTCTCCGTTTGCCTACAACGAAACCGTGGCCCAGGAATATTTCCAGCTGACCAAAGGGGAAGCATTATCGGACGGATATGCTTGGAAAGATCCGGAAATAAAAAATTATTCAGTTACCAGAAAACCGGAAGATCTTCCGGATAATATAAAAGATGCCAGCGAAGAGATAACCAATGACATAATCGGCTGTTTGCACAGAGGGGAGTGTTTGGATCAGTGCGCGACTGCTTTCAGGATAATCCCCGAAGAACTGAAATTCTATAAAAAAATGAATTTGCCTTTGCCTAGGCTGTGTCCCAATTGCAGACACTACAGGCGTTTAAGACAAAGAAATCCTCTCAAGCTCTGGCACCGCAAATGCCAGTGCGGCGGAGTGAAATCCGAAAACGGAATTTATTCAAACACCGCCGCGCACCAGCACGCAGTCGAACATTGTCCGAACGAATTCGAAACATCATACGCTCCGGACAGGCCGGAAATAGTCTATTGCGAGGCCTGCTATAACAACGAAGTTGCATAAAAATATCCGAAGTCCTGCCGAAGTTTTAACGAAGGCGGACGAATAGTGTTATAATTCAGAAGTCGCGTAGGCGGAATTTATTTAATTTTTATCCCATGTCAGAATTACGGCAAGACCTCGTTTCAGGCGACTGGATAATTCTTTCCACGGAAAGAGCCAAGCGTCCGCACGACCTTTTGGAAAAAAAGAAAAAGCGCAGACCCACGCCTATTTCAAAGTGCCCGTTTGAAGATCTTCAAAAATCGGGAAACTGGCCGCCGATAGAACTCCAGCCGGGCGGCAAAGACTGGCGAATCGCCATAATACAGAACAAATATCCCGCGTTGAAGCACGCGAATATTTGCGCCACTCATTTTAAAACCGGCCCCTATGAACAGCTTGACGGAATAGGCCGCCATGAACTTGCAATAACAAGGAGCCATGATAAAAATCTTGCCCACTTAAGTGAAGGAGAAGGTCTGGAATTATTCGAGCTTTTACAGAGGCGCTATATGAAGCTGAAAAAAGACGATTGCCTCCGCTACACGTCCACTTTTTTTAATTGGGGAGAGAACGCCGGCGCTTCGCTTTACCATCCGCACATGCAGATGATAACTTTGCCCATAATTCCGCCTGATATCAGCCACTCACTAAACGGTTCTAAGAATTATTTCAAAAAACATCGCCGATGCGTCCATTGCGATATAATAAAATTCGAAGAAAAGAACAAGAAAAGAATAATATTGAAGAATGATTTTGCGATAGCCGTGGCGCCGTTCGTTTCAAGGCAGCCTTTTGAGATAAAGGTTTTCCCCCGCAATCATCAGCCTCATTTCGAGAAAACACCCCTGGCCGACCTGAAAGGAATAGTTTCGGCATTGCAGGAAGTTCTGCGCAAAGTCGAAAAAAATCTGAACGACCCGGACCTGAATTTTTTCATACACACCGCGCCCTATAAAGACCCCGCTCATTACAAGCATTATCATTGGCATATAGAGGTTCTCCCGAAAATTTCAACGATGGCCGGATTTGAACTTGGCACAGGCGTGGATATAAATGTCGTCGACCCGGATGCGGCTGCGGCTATGTTAAAGCGTTAAATTAATCCCATGAAAAAAAATATAGAAAGACTTTTAAAACACAGAACAGTCAGCTTTGCGTTCGCAATAAGCTTTTTTCTGGTCATTATCGGCTGGATTAGGGCTTATTTTGCGCTGCGCGGCGTCCAACAGCCGCTGATAGTCCACTTCAACAATGCTTTCGGTATAAACCAGATAGGCGGCTTGGCGGACTTGTCTGCCGTTGCTGCCTTTGGCATTGTTTCTCTTATAATCGATTTTTTCCTGAGCATGGAACTCGATGAAAGAGACCATTTTTTGGGCAAACTTACGGCCGCGGCGGGATTGTTTTTCGCAGCCTTGATTTTTATAGGCCTTTCGGCGATCGTCAGCGTAAACTGACAATGTATCGATACTAATATACGAATGGATGCCAATAAGTTTGAAGCTCGTCTCACTTATTCTCTCTTACTCTCTAATTCGCGCGAATTAGAGAGTAGTATGGTATAACAAAGAAAGAATAGTTATGAACGAACGGGAATTGGAAAAACAACTTAAGGCGCTTGCTAATCGGAGGAGACTTGCGATTTTAAAATATCTTAAAACGCACCGAGAAGCGGCTGTTTCTGAAATTGCCGGCGCAATTCATCTTTCACTTAAGGCAACTTCAAAGCATTTGGGAGTGCTGGCGGCGCTGGATATCGTTGAAAGAGATCAGAGAAGCTTGCAAGCATTTTATTGTCTGACCGCGAATAATCCTCCTGCCGTAAAACATATCCTTTATATTATTTAATAATTTTAAATTCATCTATCTGTCTGCCTGTTTTGTTTCCTTATTCTCTAATTCGCGCGAATTAGAGAATAAGGAAATGCGGGTGGAGGGAGGGGAGTGCGTGGCAAAGGGGAGGGGTAAAATAAAGGGAGGAAAACTTGCGTTTACGTAATTAATATATTAGTATATTCGCATTGAAACTATGGCTAAATTCCTGCCTACCGGCAGGCAGGCGCTGAACATTATGAACAAATTTTCGATAATAGAAACCGGAGGCAAGCAGTACAAAGTTGCAGCCGGACAGAAAATCAAGGTTGAGAAGCTTCCCGGCGCCGCCGGTGATTCTTTGGTTTTCGACAAGGTGCTTTTGACCGCCGATGGCGACAAAGTTGCTGTTGGAACCCCATATGTAGAAGGCGAAAAGGTTTCGGCCAAAGTAGTCAAACAGGCCAGGGAAAGGAAAAAGATAGTTTTCCGTTACCACTCAAAGACCCGCTACAGGAAAAAGAAAGGACACCGCCAGCAGATTACGGAAGTTGAAATCGTGAGCGTCTAAATAACTATAAAACCCGCCCAATTGGCGGGTTTTGTGTTTTTATGGGGTTTTGGACAGAGAGGAGGGGAAGGGGATAAAATGTGAAAGTAAACTTATGAAAAAAGTAGAAAACAACTTCGCATTTATTGACAGCCAAAATTTAAATCTAGGTATTCAGAAACTAGGATGGAAGTTAGATTACAGAAAATTCAGGGTTTACCTTGCCGAAAAGTACAATGTCAAAAAGGCATATATATTTATCGGATTTGTAGCGCTAAATCAGTCGCTCTACGACCGTCTTCAGGAGGCAGGTTTTATTTTGAAATTTAAGCCGACAATACCGGACGTCGATGGCAAGATCAAAGGAAATATTGATGCCGACCTTGTATTGCGTGCAAGTCTTGAATTAAATGATTACGACAAAGCGGTTATCGTATCCAGTGATGGCGATTTCTATTCGCTTGTGCAATATCTTTATGAAAACAATAGGTTGAAAGTCGTATTGAGCCCAGACAAGGAGAACTGTTCAAATCTACTTAAACAAACAGCGAAAGAGAAGATATGGTTCATGAATAACCTGCAGGAAAAACTTGAATATAAAAGAAAAAGCGCCGCTTAGGGACAGAACCCTAAGAAGCGCCTTCTCATAGAGATACGCCTAAATACTACCAAATAGTGGTTAAAAGTCAAAAGTTGTCCACAGGCGATTTTGGGCCAATCTTTTACATTCCGGGCATGTTTTTGCGGCTGAGCCAAAAAGGTGGTTAAATTGGGGTAATGTTGTGGATTTAATGTAATAAAAATATGGCAAACAGTAATCTTACAAATGCAAAACGGGTAAAGAATGACGAATTTTATACTCAATACGGCGATATTCAAAAAGAGATTGAAGCGTATCTGGAATACAACCCAGATGTATTCCGCAACAAAGTGGTGTATTGCAACTGCGACGATCCGTTCGAGAGCAATTTCTTTCGTTATTTTGTGCTCAATTTCAACAAGCTTGGATTGAAACAGCTTATCACCACGAGTTACAAGCCGTCGCCCGTAGCCAACACGCAACTGGGGTTGTTTGGCGATGATAAAACTCTTACTAAATCAAAAAGCCTGCCTGCCGGTAGGCAGGGTCGTCCTAAGATAAATGCCAACAAATTTATTATCAACGAAGTGCGTGATATAGACAACGACGGCGAGTTAAGCTTGAAAGATGTTGCCAAGCAGTTAAAAGCAAACAAACATAACGAATGGACACCACTAGAAGGCGAAGGCGACTTTCGCAGTGATGAATGTGTAAATCTTCTTAAACAATCCGATATCGTAGTAACAAATCCGCCGTTCAGTCTGTTTCGCCAATATGTTAAGCAACTTTTTGATTACAACACAAAATTTGTGATCATAGGTAGCATGAACGCTATTACTTACAAAGAAATATTTCCACTAATCAAAAATAATAAGTTGTGGTTAGGAAATGGTTTTCGTGCTGGTAATGCCTATTTCTTTACGCCAAATACGCGCGACTTTGCTTTTGGAGTTTATGATGTAAAAACAGGTTTGGTGAAGTTCCGCAATGTTTGTTGGTTCACCAACCTCGACCACGGACGTCGTCACCAACCATTGCTACTTATGACAATGGAAGAAAATTTGAAATACAGCAAACACAAAGAAATTAAAGGCAAAAAAGCGTATCCTAAATATGACAATTACGATGCCATAGAAGTACCGTTTACTGATTCTATTCCCGGTGATTATGATGGTGTAATGGGTGTGCCGATTAGTTTCTTGGATAAATATAATCCTGATCAGTTTGAGATATTAGGAAGTGATTACAATATCAAAGAGGGTTTATTGCCTAAATTGGTTAATCCTAAATGGATAGGCAAGTTAGATAGAGGTTATGTAAACAACAATAGACTTTATACCCGAATACTTATAAAACATAAGAAAAAATAAAAGGTCGGAGAAATTATTTTTTTTGAAATAAAATTATGAAAATGCAAGATATAGAAAATTACTTAGACAATATCTACGAGAAATCAAAAGACAAGAGGTTGTCTGATACTACAGTTCGGAGGAAAATTATCGAATTAGTAGAAAAAGCAAGCGGTGTTACAAACTTTTCCGTGCCAGATTTATTATCTCGATTAGACCTTAAGTTAAATGATCAAACTATCGAGGCATTAGAATCTTTTCTTGCAGAATTGAGGTCTATATTTTGGCTAAATGATTTTGGTTTCACTGAAATAATTCCACTCCAAGCAGGGAAAATTTCCCAACCAGATTTTACCGCAAAATTTAAAAACAAAACATGTGCCATTGAGGTTTTTTGTCTAACCAAGAAACACGAGCAACAGAAAGACCCAGCGTTAAATGCCTACGTAAATTTTGATCCAAATTTCAACAGATCAAAATTCGGACGAGATTTTATGAGCAAAGCGCAGGAAAAGAAAAAACAACTAGACGCCAATGATGCACAAATTAAAATTCTACTTTGCGTTTTGAATTCTCAACCAGTGGTGAGCTTAAACACGGCGGAAGAAATGAGTTCTCATGCTAAACTTCTATATGAAAATCTGGGATGGGAACAAGGGTATTTTGTTGGTATTCTGACAGGTGTGGAGGTGAACGGAAAATCAAGCAATACTATTTATCCAAGACTTATTTGAAGACCGTGCATACAATATTCAATAAACTAATATGAAAACAACACTTAAAACGAACATCACTGTCAAAGATATTTGCGAAGGGGTTATTTACATCTCGCTTGCCAATATAAACTAGAATATATGAAAGAAAATCAATTCGAAAAAATAAAGAGATTGGACAAAAACGGTAAAGAGTACTGGTCGTCTCGGGAGCTTGCCAAAGAGCTTGATTATGTTGATTACCGTAACTTTTTGACTGCGGTAAACAAGGCAAAAACTGCTTGCGAAAACAGTGGAGAAGTTATCCACAACCATTTTGTTGATGCTAACGAAATGGTTCAGATTGGCTCAGGGACGGAAAAATCACTAGAAACCATATACCTCTCGCGGTATGCCTGCTATTTAATAGTTCAGAATTCTGATCCGACAAAAGTTGTTGTAGCAAAAGGTCAGACCTATTTTGCAATTCAAACAAGAAGACAAGAAAAGACGGATAATTTGATTGAAGATAATAAACGTGTCTTTTTACGTGAAGAAATGAAAAAGCACAATACCGATCTGATGAAAACCGCATCGGCAGCAGGCATAGAAAGTTATGCAATTTTTCAAAATGCTGGATACAAAGGGCTTTATGGTGGACTTACGATGCAGGATATACATACAAAAAAGAAACTAAAAAAATCTCAAAAGATACTTGACCATATGAATAGTGAGGAATTAGCGGCAAATCTTTTCCGCGCAACTCAGACTGATGCAAAAATAAGGCGTGAAAATATAAAAGGCCAAGGAAGTGCTAACCTGGCGCATTATGAAGTTGGTCAAAAAGTTCGAAATACAATTACGGCTTTAGGTGGAACCATGCCAGAAGAACTTCCAACACCGGATGCTATTGGAAAAGCGCAGACGAGAATAAAAAAATCAAAAAATAAGAAATTATTAGGCGGAAATAAAAAATAATATGAAAACAACCTTAAAAACCAACATCACTGTTAAAGATACTTGCGAAGGGTTCGTCTATAACGAACTGGAGGGCAAAGGATTATTCGGTTTGTCCGGCAAGCTTACTATTCAGCCAGAGTATCAGCGTAATTATATTTACGCTGAAGAAGGAAAAGAGGCCGCGGTCATTGATTCAATTCTAAAAGGGTATCCACTTGGGTTGATTTATTTCCATAAAGTTAATAATGATACTTTCGAAGTTTTAGATGGACAACAGCGCATCACCAGTATCGGGCGTTTTGTGAATGATAAATTTGCTATCAAGGATGAAAACGGGATGCAACAAAATTTTAGCGGTATGGCGAAGGACAAGAAAAACAAGATTTGGGAAACGAAACTACTCATTTACGAATGTGAAGGTGAGGAAAGTGAGATAAAAGATTGGTTTAAAACGATAAATATTGCTGGAGTCCCACTTAGGAATCAGGAATTACTTAATGCTGTGTATTCTGGACCGTTTGTGACATTAGCAAGAGAGGAATTTAGCAATCGTCAAAACGCTAACATTCAGAAATGGAGTGCGTATATATCAGGCAGTGCGAACCGTCAGGATTTTTTGGAACGAGCACTTGAATGGGCAAGTAAAGGAAATATTGAGGGCTATATGACGCTTCATCGCCACGACAAAAATATTACTGAGCTAAAGAAATATTTTAACATCGTGATTGATTGGGTATCTAGAGTATTTACCAATGTAGAAAGTGAAATGCGTGGGCTTGAATGGGGGCGACTTTATGAGGAGTATCACAAAAAGGTATATAACCCAACCAAAGTAAGAGCGGAAGTGCGCAAGCTCTACGGAGATCCGTATATCAAAAACCGCAGAGGAATCTTTGAGTATATTCTTGGCGGTTCAACTGACACAAAATTACTTGAGGTGCGAGTTTTTGATGAAGCGACCAAAAGATCTACCTACGAACTACAAACCGCTAAAGCAAAGAAAAAAGAAGAATCAAACTGCACGCATTGTGCTATTGGACACGATGCTAACAAAAGCAAGATTTGGAGTTTTGCGGAAATGGATGCCGACCATGTAGCGGCTTGGAGTAAAGGTGGCGCGACTTCATCCAAGAATTGCCAGATGTTGTGCAAAACCCATAATCGGGCAAAAGGTAACCGTTAAACCACCCCAGAGGAGACAAAAATTGTTGAGGGAAAATAAATTTTTTACCTCACCCAAAACTTCTCCGAGCCTGCGGGGATGTTTTTTTCATCGGCGGGCAATACGTAATGGATGTTTTTGGCAGCCTGGCCTTTGGCCGTGAAAGTGCCAGTTATAAACATAACTGTTTGCGCCGGCATCGGAATGCCGTTCGCTAAAACTCCGCCCGCATCAACGACGATATATTTCGGCACGCTAACGGGAAGACTGTTCAACTGGCGTCCCAGCGCAACATAATCGGCGGCGAATGCGCCCTGGACGTTCGGATTATTGGCCCAGGCGATAAAATACATATAGTAGGCATTTGAAACTACGAAAGCGATAAAGAAAGCAACGGCGGCGCGCACCCAATATTCTGGAATGCGTTTTTTAATCCAGTCGTAAATGGCTATTCCGCCGATTCCGCAGAGAATCATAACCGGAGGAATCATAAGAATGCTCCGGAGCGCGTGCGGGATTCCTTCGTTTGAAATGACCACCGGCAGCATCGCCAGGAAAAACCAAAAGAATAAAATCCAATAAGGGAATTTGGAATTTGGAGCTTCGAACTTGGATTTTGAAATTAAATTTTTGATTCCCAAAATGACGCCGAGGATGAAAAGAATTCCGACAGGCCAGAAAAGTTCCGGGGCGCCTGCGTAATTCTGCCGCCAGTTCCAATCGCCGACAAAATTGAACATACCGAGAGTTTTCGCCACGTTAACGGCAAGATCTTTCAATGGAGATTGCGCGCTGAAGATGGAAATTTCCGATGTCCGTCCCATAAAATCAGCCGGATGTTGCAGGAAATAAATTCCTATCGGAAGCGCGACAAAAAAGGTCGTCAACAGGAACGTGCCCGCGACTTTCCAGAATCCTTTTTCTCTCGCGAAGAACGGAATAAAGAGTAGCAGCAAAAGGGGAGTTATGCGGTAGGCAATGTAGCTGTAAAATCCGAGTCCATAGAATATGCCGCCGATAACTGAACTTGGAACTTGGAACTTGGAATTTGGACTGCGAAACGCTTTTAATAAAAAATAAAAAGCCCAAACGGCGAAAAACGGCGCCATTATCGCACGGAAACCTATGCGAGAGAACATTATGTGCCAAAAACTGGTGGCGGCGAAAAACGCGGAGAGCAAACCTATGCGTACGGAAAATAATTCCTTGGCAAGCAAATAAATTCCGAGAACCGTAAGTATGCCGAAAATCGCGCTAGGCAGCCGCAAAACCCACGGCTCGTTGACCGCGAAGAATCTCAAAAAGAGGCTTTGTATATTCATGAACAGGCCTTCGCGCCCGTTGTTTTCCGGATAAAAAACTTTGTAATCACCGGTTTGCGCGGCCTGCAAGGCGTTGTTGCCGTTCATGGCTTCGTCGGGATAAAGACCCGGAGGAGTCGTTGTTATATGGTAGAGCCGAAAAAATCCTGCTATAATCAAAATCAATAAAAGCAGATAAAGAGTTTTGTTTTTAGCCATATATGTTAAATTCTAAGTTCTAAGTTCCAAATTCTCAATACCATGCCCGAACAGCCATTACAACAATTCAATCTTGAGGTTCTGGAAGCCGATATGAAGCGGCTTTCGCAGGAAATACAAAGGCGCCGCGAGATGCCGGAAAACCATATTCTGGGCGGACAGGAACTCGTCAAAAAATCGATACAAGCGATGGTTCCGGCGCCGACGCCTCCTGCTCCTCCGGCGCAGCAATCAGGCGGCACTTTGCCGGATTACGCCGCAGAAGCGCCGGCAGAGTCCAGGCTCGAAATAGAGTATTTGGTTGATATGGCTTTGCATCATGGAATAGATAAAGCCAACGCGCAGGCGATGAAATCGAGCCCATTTATTATAGACGCTTTTCATGACGCAATGGCGGCAAAGCTTTATCCGGAATTGCAGAAGAGGGGGATACTTAAATAGAAATTAGAAATTGGGATATTTAAAACTAGGCAAAAGGCCAGAAAGCCAAAAGCTGAAAGCACGAATTTGATTTAATAATAATTTCTATCTACAATAAAACTATGTCAAAAAGGCAATTTACGGCAGTCTATAAAAAATCAGGGAAATGGTACCTCGGTTGGATTGAAGAAATTCCGGGAGTTAATACTCAGGGAAAAACTCTTAAAGAAGCAAAAGAAAATCTCAAAGAAGCCCTTTTATTGATTCTTGAAACAAATAAATTGATTGCAAGCAGAGAAAAGCACGGGCTTATTCGTGAGTCGCTTGCCGTGTCGCTGTAAAGTAATTATTTATGAAGCGGCGCGATTTTTTAAAGCATCTTTTAAAACAAGGATGCGTTTTTGTACGTGAGGGCGGAAAACATAGCGTCTTTTTAAATCCCGGCACGAAAAGAATATCAACCGTTCCCAGGCATCCGGAACTGGATGATTTTTTGGCAAAGAAAATCTGCCGCGATTTGGGCATAGAAGAGCCAAAGAAATAAAAAAATATGAACGCCGAAACCCATTCGACAAGCTCAGGGCAGGCTAAAATCTGTCAGAACTGTAAACAAGATTTCACGATCGAGCCCGAAGATTTTGATTTTTATGCAAAGATAAAAGTCCCGCCACCGACGTGGTGCCCGGCGTGCAGGGCTCAAAGGCGGGCTACGTTCAGGAACGAACGCGTGTTTTATCGGCGCAGCTGCGATCTCTGTAAAAATTCAATAATTGCCATATATCCTAAAGACGCGCCGTTTCCCGTGTATTGCAACGAATGCTGGTATTCCGACAAGTGGGACCCGCTGAGCTATGGCTGGGAATACGATTTCACTAAGTCGTTTTTTGAACAGAACCGCGCCTTGCGCATGGCTGTTCCGCGAACGGCGACCATCGGGCGCAATAATATAGATTCCACGTTCGTCAACATAGGCGCGGAAAACAAACGCGGATATTTTTTGATAGAGAGTTCAACCAGTGAAGACAGCGCTTATGGATATTGGGTAGAAGATCACTGCAAAGAGTGCTTTGATTCGGCGTTCTTAAGGAAAACCGAGGTTTCTTATGAAACCCAGGAGGCGTCGGAATCGTTCCGGATATTTTTCGGAGAAGAAGCGAAGCAGTGCTACGATTCATGGTTTTTGAAGAATTGCACGAACGCGGGTAATTGTTTCGGGTGCGTCAATTTGAAAAATAAGCAGAATTACATATGGAACAAGCCTTATTCGAAAGAAGAATTCGCGCAGGAACGCGAAAAAATGGATACGGGGTCATATGCTTTTCTTGAAATGACCAAAAATCAGTTCAAAGAATTCTCGCTGAGATTCCCAAGAAAGTATTCCGAAATCACGCACAGCGTTAATTGTTCCGGGAATTACATCGCTAACAGCAAGAATTGCAAAGATTCTTTCTTTATAGAAGAAGGCGAGAACATCCGTTATTGCGTGCGTGTTATGTATGGAGTTAAAGATATTATGGATTGCGACACGGTAGGGTTCCCTGGAGAGCTTTGCTATGAGTCCATAAACACGGCCATTGAAGTATCGGGAATGAAATTTTGCATGCGCTGCTGGACCGGCAGGGAATCGGAATATTGCGACAATTGCGACAATATTTCGAATTGCTTCGGTTCCATAGGATTGCGTTCAAAAGAATATTGCATTTTTAACAAGCAATATGCAAAAGAGGAATATTTTTCTTTGCGGGATAAAATAATCCGACAAATGGACGAGGTGCCGTACGCCGATTCACTTGGGCGGGAATATAAGTACGGCGAATTTTTTCCGAGCGAGCTTTCGCCTTTTGCTTATAACGAAACAATTGCCCAGGAATATTTCCCATTATCCGAGACGGATGCCAAAGAGAAAAGTTTTTCCTGGCGCGATATCGAGAAGCAGGATTATTCGGTTACGATTATGCCGAACCAGATTCCGGATAATATCAAAGATATTCCTGACTCAATAACCAAAGAAATAATCGGCTGCGCTCACGCGAAAAGATGCGCTCATTCGTGTACGGGAGCATTCCGGGTCGTATCTCAGGAAATCAGTTTTTATAAAAAAATAGGGATAGCTTTGCCGCGCCTTTGCCCGAATTGCAGGCATTACGAGCGGCAGGCAAAAAGAAATCCGATGAAGTTATGGCATCGACAATGCATGTGCGAAGGCAGCCGCAGCAAAGCTTATCAGAATCAGGCGAAGCATTCGCACGGAGAAAATCATTGCTCCAGCGAATTCCAAACTTCCTACGCGCCGGACAGGCCGGAGATAATTTATTGCGAGGCCTGCTATAACAACGAAGTCGCATAAAAAATGTCCGAAGTCCCGCCGAAGCCAAAAGGCGAAGGCGGACGAAGCGTGTTATAATAGTGAAGCAGCATAACAATGTTAATTTTTATTCTGGTTTTCATTTTACTGGCGGCGGTTATGGGAGCCGCGGCTTATTTTATTGTGAAGCTGATTGGCAAGCACCGCTTGCGGGACTCTCTGCAATCGGTTCTTTTGCTGGTGAAAATACACAAAGGAATAGCGGAAGCAGGAGGAGAGAAGGATTTCAAACAGGAGATAAATATTACCGAGCAGCTTCTGGGCGGACTCGCTTCTCTTAAAAAGCCTTTTGTTCTTGAAATAGCAGTTCCGCACGTCGGCGAAGAGATACATTTTTATATTTCCGTCCAGCGCCTTGTTAAAGAAGTGGCCATAAAGCAGATTCAGGGGCTTTGGGCGAATGCTTCCGTCGAAGAAGCGGGAGACGATTACAACATATTCAATCCGCACGGCGCGTTTGTCGGCGCCTACCTGAAGCAAAGCGAAAATTATTCATTGCCGATAAGAACCTATCAGGAAATAGGCTCTGACACTTTCTCGGGAATAATCGGAGCACTTTCAAAAATGAACGAAATTGGCGAAGGGGCAGCGGTTCAAATCCTTTTAAGGCCTGCTGCCAGCGACACCAAAAGGAGAGTTGAAGGCTATATAAGGAACCTTAAAAAAGGCGAGACGATAAAAAGGGTTTTCGGGCACGATTTTCCGTTTAAGCCCGGAGAAATAAAAGAAGCTTTCAATCCGAAAGGCGAGGATGCAAAAAGCATCGATAAGGTCATTGATGATGAAGCGGTAAAAGCGCTAACCGCGAAAGTTTCAAAACCGATGTTCGACGTCAATGTGCGCTTGATGGCATCCGCCGCCACGCAATTCCAGGCGAACGACATTCTCGAAGGATTAGCTGCCGGTTTCAGCCAGTTCGGAAGCCCGATGAGGAACGATTTCAAAGTGGTTAAACCGAGAAATTCTTCTTCACTTGCCTACGATTTCAGTTTTAGGATGTTCAATAACAGCCAAGTCATGGTTTTAAACAGCGAGGAAATTGCCAGTTTCTATCATTTTCCGATATCCAGCACGGAAACTCCGCGCGTGAAATGGCTCAAGTCGAGGGAAGCTCCGCCTCCGTCCAATTTGCCGGATAAAGGCGTTCTTATCGGAAAGAGTTCTTTCCGCGGAGAAGGAAAGGAAATTTACATAACCGATGAGGACAGGCGCCGGCATATTTACATAATAGGACAAACCGGCACCGGTAAATCTACTTTGCTCGGCAATATGATAGTTGACGACATTAAAAAAGGAAAAGGAGTCGCCATTATCGACCCGCACGGAGACCTCGCGGAGAACGCTTTGAGTTATATTCCGCCGGAAAGAATGGACGATGTAATTTATTTCGATCCGGGAGACATTCAGCGCCCTCTCGGACTGAATATGCTCGAATACGATTTCAATAAGCCCGAAGAAAAGACTTTCATCGTCAACGAAATGCAGGGAATTTTCAACAAGCTTTTCCCGCCGGAAACGATGGGCCCGATGTTCGAGCAATATATGAGGAACGCGCTTCTTTTGCTGATGGAAGACATGCCTAATGAGCCGGCGACCATGATTGAGATACCGAGAATTTTCACCGACCCCGAATTCAGAAAGCGGAAACTCGCGAGGATACACAATCCGGTAGTAATAGATTTTTGGGAGAAGGAAGCCGCCAAGGCCGGCGGAGACGCGTCTCTCGCCAATATGACGCCGTACATAACTTCAAAGTTCAACAATTTTATTTCAAACGATTATATGCGTCCGATAATCGGCCAGCCGAAATCAGCGTTCAATTTCAGACAGGTGATGGACGAAGGAAAAATACTTTTGGTAAATCTTTCCAAAGGAAGGATAGGTGATATAAACGCCGGGCTTCTCGGAATGGTTTTCAGCGGCAAACTTCTGATGGCCGCTCTTTCACGCGTGGATATTCCCGAAGCCGAGAAACGCCGCGATTTCAATCTTTACATAGACGAATTCCAGAATTTCACCACTGATTCCATTTCGACCATTCTTTCGGAGGCGAGGAAATATCGCCTGAACTTGACGATGGCGCATCAGTTTATCGCCCAGCTGACGGAAAAAATACGCGATTCTGTTTTCGGCAATGTCGGTTCTCAGATAATTTTCCGCGTGGGCGTGCAGGACGCGGAATTTCTCGAAAAGCAATTCCAGCCGGTATTCGACAAGAACGATTTGATTAACATAGACAATTTCAACGCCTACGTGAAAATTCTCGTTAACGGCGAAACTACGAAACCGTTCAATATGCGGACATTGCGGCCGGAACAGGGAAGCATAGAACTAATCGGGCAGCTTAAGGAACATTCGAGGCAGAAATACGGCGCGGACAGGCAGGCGACGGAAGATTCCATTTATCAGCGGCTGAGAATGTAAATAAAATAAATGAATCGGAATTCCTTCACCTTAATCGAATTATTAGTAGTAGTCTCCATAATCTCCATACTGGCGGTATTCGTCATAATGACCCTGAATCCGGCAGAGCTCCTCAAGCAGGGCAGAGACTCCCAGAGGATATCCGACCTGGACACCATAAACCACGCACTCGGTCTGTTTCAGGTGGATAACATAGCGGGTTCTCTCGGAACGGCCTCAATCACATATGTATCCATACCCGACCCTACCGCGACATCAACAACCCTCGGCAACCAGTGCGGAGGCCTCAACCTTCCCATATTGCCTTCAGGCTGGTCATACCATTGTTCGGCATCCTCCACATACAGGAACACAAACGGCACCGGATGGCTCCCCGTCAATTTCAGCTCGGCGTCATTAGGCTCACCGCTCGGCTCCCTGCCCGTCGACCCGGTGAACTCCGCGGCCACCACGACCGCCGATTACTATACATACAGCACTAACAATTCGGGCTGGGTGCTGAAAGCCCTTACGCTCGAATCAGCCAAAGAACAGCCTCTGGCCGCCAAAGACGGCGGACTTTCCCCCACAACATACGAAGCGGGAAGCTCTCTTTCCATGGCAACTCCCTATGTTTTTCCGATAAACTGGGTCAAAGTGCCCGGCAACGGCACATACGGCACGTCCGACTTCTGGGTGATGAAATACGACGCCAAGTGCGTCCAAGCATCGACCAACCTCCCCCTTACCAGCCCCGATACCGGCTATCATACTTACAGCGATTCAAGCCAGAACTGCTCAGGCTCCTATTATCCGGCTTCGGCTCCCGACGGCTATCCCATAGCCAACATAACTCATACCAACGCCGTCACATACTGCTCCAACATAGGAGCCCATCTCCTTACAAATGACGAATATATGACCATAGCCAGAAACGCCGAGCAGGTGAGCAGTAACTGGAGCGGAGGCAGTCCCGGTTCGGGCTATATGTATTCCGGCCATAACGACAACGCTCCCGCCACAGCCCTTACGGCCTCAACCGACGATACCCAAGGCTATTCAGGCGAAACCAATACGGGCGGCAACCAGAGAAGAACCCTTACCCTCTCAAACGGTTCTGTAGTCTGGGACTTCGCAGGCAATGTCTGGCAGCACGTCCAAAGAAGCGTTATGAATGTAGGCGACCTTACGACCACGATGAACCTTCCTTCCTGCACCGGAGGAGGAGCCAGCTGGGCATGGTGCCAGTTTCCAAGCATATCCGCCTGGACAGCCGACGTTGCCCAGTCTATCTCCGGTCCTTCAAATACCGGCTGGAACTCAACGCAGGGAGTAGGCCAGGTTTATACGTACGGCACAGGCGGCAATCAGGCTACAACCGTCTTCCTTCGCGGTGGCTCTTGGGACAATGGCGCGACTGATGGGCCGTTCGCGCTGCTCCTGGCTTGGACCGCGGGCTCTACGTACAGCCTTGTTGGCTTTCGTTGCGCTCGCTGACGGGGTTTTGTTGAATAATCTGCAATCTAAAATCTAAAAATCTTTACCCTGTTAAATAATTTTAAATTTCTTGGCTATGTTTCACTATATTTATATTCTTCACTCTCAAAAAGACGGAAAATTTTATACCGGTTATACAAGAAATTTAAAATTAAGATTTGAGCAACATAGTAGAGGGTTGGTTCCATCGACAAAAAACAGCGACCACTCAAGTTAATATATTGCGAAGCGTGCTTGAGCCAACAAGACGCTACTCACAGGGAAAAATATCTCAAAACATATTTAGGCAAAATGTTTTTAAAAAATAGGCTCAAATCTTATTTAACAGGGTGAATCTAAAAAATATCTAGTCAAAATTTATGGCCATTGAAGATTTGATAGTTTTCCAAAAGGCGTATGATTTTTTCGTATGGGAAAAAGCGATTATCAGGCATCTTTCCAAAGTACATAGATATAGTATCGGGATTCAGCTCGAAAACGAAACGCTTAATCTTTTGAAACAAATCGTAAAAACGAACATATCGAGAGAAAACAAACGCGACGGAATCGTTGAATGCCTGACAACGCTTGAAATAATCAGAGTGCTGATTCGTGTCGGCCATGAGTTTAACAGGGAAGGCGGAATAAGCGCCGCGCATTACGAAACTGCTTCGGAGAAACTAGTCGAATTGGGAAAATTACTAGGAGCATGGCTGAAGAAATTTTAAATTTGCCGGTGGTTCAGTTTACTGAAATGCCGGAGGGATAAAATCAACAAATAGCGGCGTCTTCATTCGCGGTGGCAATTGGAACAATGGCGCGAATGATGGGCCGTTCGCGCTGAACCTGAATTGGAACACGGGCAATACGAACAACAATGTTGGCTTTCGTTGCGCTCGCTTCAGTGGATTTATCCGTAGAAATACGGCTTGCCGGAATCTTTGCTTGCGATTTTCGCCGCAAAGAGCGCGCAATACAAAACCCCAGATTTTATTCCTTCTCTCGCCCGCGCGTTGCAGACAGCCGGTTCGCCGCGCGAACCAGAGTTTGCTGGCGTTGCGGGTAGGGAAAATACAAACCCGTTTCCCTGTGTCATTGCTTTTCTCCCGCCTGCCATCGCTACGTTCAGGCGTTAGCGGGCAGGCCCGCCTGCCATCGCTACGTTCAGGCGTTAGCGGGCAGGTCCGCCTGCCATCGCTACGTTCAGGCGTTAGCGGGCAGGACTCTGGCGCAGGGTTAGAGGGTTATTATTATTTTTCTCCGTCCGAAAATATTAACGACATTTATTTTCCCGTTACACATTTCGCGCTTTATAATTATAAAAATAATTTTTAATCATTATTTTACTTTATTTTGCTATGACATGTCATAGCAGCTTATATGGTTATTATACGATGCTTCCTATCGGTTATTTGATTATTCCATTTTATCCCGTGTTGCATTATCCAATGCCGCCTTATTTCCCATCTCATCCCGTTAATTCTATTTATTTTTGCTATGACATGTCATAGCAAAATATATATTATGTCTCCCGCATTACTCATGCATTGTATTTATTTTTCCCGTCGCACCCTACGCTTGATATCGCTATGACATGTCATAGCGATATGGTAAACTTATCTTATGAATAAGGGCGAATTACCATCGCTTAGCAATTACTCTTCCCGGAAAGAATGGGAAGATGCTTGCTGGCGTAAGCTGTTAAAATCCAAAAATTCTCTTGTGTTGCTGGCCACTTCTCATGAACGCCACAACTTGATTATGCGGGCTGCCGTAATAGACGGCATAAATTCAGGGAAAAAATACAGACAGATTGCCGAAGAATTATGGCTTTCTCCGCAGACAATCAGCAGTATAAAGAAAGCCGTAAACGGGAGCGATTATAAGAGCTATCGGGAAAGAGGCAAAACAGAACGGAAAAAGAAAATCTATTCACACTACACCGCTTCAGCGAGAAGAAAGTTTCGCGGCAGGCCTGTTCGCACAAAATATGGGATTGTTTATCTTCCTTAGTTCTTCTCTGATCTAATTACTACTTAATTTTAATTCATAATTGAACGCTATGACGCGTCATAGCAGCGCCGGGAACCTGTTTTGTAGAATGAGATAAAAGTTAATTAATGGAGTAAATGGCTCTTTTTGAACAAATCGTCAGTTTTAAAAATTTACATTCCGCATATCTCGGCGCCCGAAAATGCAAACGCTACCGCAGTTCGATTTTGAAATTCGGCTATCGACTGGAAGAAAATCTGCTCACGTTGCGGCAGGAATTGACATACAAGACATACCGGCACGGGGGCTATCGCGAATTTGTCGTTACCGATTCCAAGAAACGGGTTATTAAAGCCGCGCCGTTCCGCGACAGGGTAACTCATCATGCTTTATGCAATATAATCGAGCCGATTTTGGATAAAGGATTCATTTATGACTCTTACGCCTGCCGAAAAGGAAAAGGAACGCACGCGGCGGTTCTGCGGCTTGAAAAATTCATAAAAGCGCTGGGGGCGGGCAGGCTCGAGAGAGAGAGAGAGAGAGAGAGAGAGAGAGAGAGAGAGAGAGAGAGACGGCGCCGGATTTATTGCCTCAAGTGCGATATTTCCAAATATTTCGATAACGTAGACAGGAATATACTTTTGGAACTGCTGCAAAAGAAAATTAAAGACGAAAATATCCTGTGGCTGCTCCGCGAGATAATCGCAAGCAACCCGAAAGGCATACCGATAGGCAATCTCACAAGCCAGTTGTTCGCCAACGTTTATATGAACAAGCTTGACCATTTTGTGAAACGGAAACTGCGCGAAAGATATTATCTCCGCTATCTCGACGATTTTTTGATACTCGGAACCGACAAAAAACATTTACTGAAGGTCAAAGAAAAGATAAGGATTTTCCTGCGCGACAGGCTGAAACTGGAACTGCACCCCAAAAAGGCGGAAATTTTCCCGATTGACCGAGGTTTGGATTTTCTGGGGTACGTTATTCGCGACGATTGCCGTTTTTTGAGGAAGTCCACGGTTAAACGCTTTATGAAAAGAAAAAGACGGTATGACATACTTTTTCGCAAATGTGAAATGTCGGGAACAAAAATAAATAATGTGCTGACTTCATGGCGCGGTTATGCAGGATTCGCCAATTCGTATAAACTGATGGAAAAATTAGGGTTGAACAAAAAAACCTGACGCGAAAGCTGAAATTATGGCTTTGTATAACGTCACGAAATAATTTTTATAGACGGTTTCTGTTTATGCTATAATTTTAGTAATTCTTATAAATCATGGAAAAAATATTCGAAGACCTCAAAAATAAAACTAGCCCCGCACCTTTTGGGAAAATGAACACTAAATCAAAAATAAAATATACACTTGGAGAACCTGATTCTCTTGCTGCGCAAATTAAAAGGTGCGGGGTGAACGGAGAGATTGTTGCCGACGATGCGTCGATTGAGCAGTACAGCAACGATTATTCTATCTTTAAAATAAAGCCCAATGCCGTTGTTTTTCCGAAAAATGCCGATGATGTCGGCAAGTTGGTGCAATTCGTAAAAGCCAACAAGAAAAAAAATCCAAACCTTTCAATTACGGCGCGCTCCGCGGGCACGGATATGACCGGAGGCCCGCTGAACGACAGTATTATCGTTTCTTTCACCAAGCATATGAACGAAATGAAGGAAGTCGGGAGCGATTATGCCGTTGTGGAACCGGGAGTTTATTTCCGGGATTTGGAAAAAGAGCTCGACAAGCGAGGGCTTATGTATCCCGCTGCGCCGGCGTCGAAAGATTTATGCGCCCTTGGCGGAATGGTTTCGAATAATTCCGGAGGCGAGCGGTCTTTGAACTATGGCAAAACCGAAAATTTCGTGGAATCGCTAAAAGTGGTTTTCGCGGACGGAAAACTTTACGATATAAAGCCGCTTTCCGCGTCCGAACTGAAAAAGAAAATAGCGGGGAAAAGCTTCGAAAGCGTCATTTACCGGAAAATTTACAATCTTATAGAAAAAAATTATGACGCCATAAAAAAAGCCAAACCCGATGTTTCCAAAAATTCGGCGGGGTACGACCTTTGGAACGTCTGGGACAGGAAAACTTTCGACCTGACAAAGCTTTTTGTCGGCGCGCAGGGGACATTGGGGCTGGTCACGGAGGCGAAGCTCCGGATGGTCAAAAAGAAAAAATTCTCGAGATTGATAGTCGTTTTCGCGAAAACGCTCGATCCCGTTCCCGGTCTTGTCGAGGCAGTTCTGCCGTTCAAGCCGGAAAGTATAGAATCTTACGACGATAAAACAATGGAGTTGGCTATGAAATTCCTGCCGGCGATACTGAAAATGATGAAAGGCAGCGCGATATCTCTAGCATTCAAATTCATTCCGGAATTCATAATGATACTCAAAGGCGGCTTCCCGAAAATGATAATTTTGATAGAAGTCGCTTCCGACAGCGAAAGCGAACTTTTCCGCAAAATGGACCTGATAAAAAAGGCGGCTCTCAAGTTTCCGGTCCAGGCAAGAATAATAAAAGACGAAGCTGAAGAAGAAAAATACTGGACTATCAGGCGGCAGAGCTTCGCCCTTCTGCACAGCCATGTCAAAGGATTGGAAGCGGCGCCATTCGTAGACGACATTATCGTAAAGCCGGAGTACATGTCGGAGTTTTTGCCGAAAGTAAATGCCATTCTCGACAAACACAAAGACAAGCTGATTTACACCATTGCGGGACATCCGGGCAACGGCAATTTTCACATCATTCCCCTGGTGGATTTGAAAGACCCGGAAATTCCCGGAATAATATCCGAAGTAATGGACGAGGTTTATAAGATTGTTCTGGAATACGGAGGTTCGATAACGGCGGAACACAATGACGGCCTTATACGCGGCCCGTATCTTGAAGAAATGTACGGCAAAAAAATATACAAGCTTTTCGAAGAGACAAAGAAAATATTCGACCCGCTGGATATTTTCAACCCGCGGAAAAAAATAGGCATAGACAAGAGATATTCTTTTTCATTTATGAAAAAACAATGAGTCATTCTCACGCAATAACGAGTTTTTGTAAAACTCTATATGTTAAAGATTGTAGCTAAAAAGAGAACAATCTAAAATTAAACATAATGAGGATAAACTATTTGAGCAAAGCGGACAAAAAGGACTTGAAAGGGATTGCCTTGCTTCGTTTGGACTTCAATACGGAAGACGAATGGCGGATGGAAGCGTCTTTGCCCACAATCCGCTTTCTTATTAAAAATTCCGGCAAAGTCATCATTTTCAGCCACCGCGGGCGTCCCGCCTTCACCCCGCCTGCGCCGAGGCTACGGCGGGCAGGTAAAGTTTCGGCGGGCAAGCCGAACGTATACGATAAAAAATTCAGCCTCAAAAAAGACGCCGTCAATCTTTCCAAGATGCTTGGCAAAAAGGTTGTTTTTTTGCCGAACCTGGATTTGCCGGGCATAAAGGAAACGGTTAACGAAGCGGCAAAAGGTTCTGTTTTCGTTCTTGAAAATCTGCGGTTTTTCAAAGGAGAAGAAGCCAACGGCAGCGGATTCGCAAAAAAGCTGGCTTCACTGGGAGATTTTTACGTGAATGATGCGTTCGCGGTTTCTCACAGGAAGAATGCTTCTGTTTCGGCGATAACGCGCTTTTTGCCGTGTTTCGCCGGCATCGAAATGGAGAAAGAAATAAAATTTCTTTCCCACGTTATGTCGAAGCCGAAAAAACCGCTCGCGATAATTTTGGGGGGCGCGAAAGCCGGCGACAAGCTCGGCGTTCTGAAGTATTTCAAAAATAAAGCATGTTTATTTCTTATTGGCGGCGCGACTGCCGATACGCTTCTTTTTCTGAAAGGAGTGGACGTCAAAAATTCCATGGTCGATAAGGACAAAAAAGACCTTGCCAGCTTGCGCGCGGTTCTTAATTATAAAAATATCATTTTGCCGTCCGATTTAAAATTTGAAAATAAGATGGTTCTGGATATAGGCAGGAGAACTGCAGAAGATTTTGCGGAAAAAATAAAAGAAGCGAGAACGGTGATATGGAACGGTCCGATGGGCGCTTTCGAAAAAAAGAAATTTTCTTATGGCACCATCGCAATAGCAAGAGCGATCGCCGCCAACAAGAATGTTTTTTCCGTTGCCGGAGGAGGAGAAACCGTGGCGTTCCTCAAAAAATACAAACTGGATAAAAAATTCACTTTCCTCTCGACCGGCGGAGGGGCAATGCTCGATTTTCTCGCCGGAGAAAAACTGCCCGGGGTTGAAGCGTTGGCTAAAAAAGGATAAAATCGGTTAATCATGGCAAAAGATCCCGAAATAAATGTCGCGGAAGCCGACCTCGTTTTTTTTGACACGGAAACGACCGGTTTCGACCTTGGAAAAGAACTTATCGAGATAGGCTTGGTTAAGGTTAAGGCGAAAACGTTTGAAGTCATTGCCGAGAAAGACATCAAGATGAAGCCGGTTCACATTGAAACCGCTGACCCCGATGCCCTGAAAATAGTAGGGTACGACCAGGCGGAATGGGACAGGGACGGCGTGGACCTGAAAGCCGGGCTTGAAGAATTCTTGTCGTATACGGAAAGCGCGATACTCGTAGGGCACAATATCGCTTTTGACTGGATGCATGTCAGGAAATCCCTCGAACAGTGCGGACTTCGCCCGAATTATTATTACAAAGGGCTCGATACTTTTTCACTGGCTTGGCAAAAGCTTGCCGGACACAAGGATATTCAGAGAATTTCACTAAGCGAGCTTACCAGATATTTCAATATCCCCGAGGGCCGCAAGCACCGCGCGATAGACGATGCTAAATCGACTTACCAGGTATTTTTAAAGTTGCTTGCCGAACCCGAACATCGGGCATTCTAAATTATGGCTTCAGGCAATAAATTCTATGCCTATTTGGTGCCACGTGCCGGCAAAAGCGGCATTGCCGACAAATGGAGCGAATGCGAAAAAATAGTAAAAGGCAAGGAAGGCGCCCGGTTTAAAGGTTTTAAAACCAAAGACGAAGCTGAAAAATGGCTGGAGCTGGGAGCGAATTATGAAATTAGGATAGTGAAAAAATTGGAACCGGGGATTTATTTCGATGCCGGCACGGGCAGAGGGCACGGAGTTGAGATAAG
>DATKTR010000027.1:0-33325 GCA_035531015.1 Minisyncoccota bacterium
GAAGGTAAGGACTAACAGCCAGCAGGTCAACCAGATTACAGGAGCCATTGTTACTGGCTCAGACCTTAACCTTTCACCCCTGTTCAGCTCCAATGGGCTGGTAGGCTATTGGAAGTTCGACGAGGGGCAAGGGACATCTACACAGGATTCCAGTGGGAACGGGAATACGGGGACGCTGAGTGCAAGCCCTCCTGGTTGGGTTAGCGGCAAGGTTGGAGATGCGCTGCAGTTTAACGGGAGTACGAATAATGTGGCTATGGCCAATAACATCACGCTAAATTCAAACTTTACCATATCATTTTGGTTTGATCCGACAGCGAATGCCGGCGGTTATGATTGTCATAGGCCGCAAATCATTTCTAAACACAGTAGTAGTGCCTGCACAACGGATTCATGGGGCGTTGGTTACAGTTATCACGCGACGTCCGGTTATTACGACAAAAAGATCACAGTAAATTGGGGGAATGGAACAAACTGGAATACATTTTTGTCTAGTCAGCAGATTCCCCAAAATAAATGGACTTATGTCGTATGGGTTATGAATAGCGGCGTGTCGTACTTATATATTAACGGAGTTTTGGACAGCACCGTCAGCACCCCTAATATGGTGCTTTCAAATTCCTATACGTTACTTTTCGGCAAAGTTGAGAACATTTATTACACCGGATTATCGGATGACATTCGCATCTACAACCGTGCGTTAAGCGCTGCTGAAATCAGTGCACTATACAATGCCACAAAATAAATCACCGCGCGCCCTGCCTGCCGGCAGGCAGGTTTCCGCCGCCGAGATTATGGCGCTTTATAATGCCACTAAATAATTACTATGACGCGTCATAGTACTAGAACTGGATAAAAGTTGCTCTATATCCCCACAAGATATATAAAACACTTGTGAGCTTCAAAAAAACGATATTGGAAAGAATAAGAAAGGCGCCGAAAGCGCCCGGAGTTTATGTTTTTTACGATAAAAAGAAAATTCTTTACATAGGCAAGGCATCCAGCCTTAAAAACCGCCTTCAGTCGTATCTTAAACCGGGAGATTTCAATCCCGTTAAAGGCCGCCCTCGCCAGCAGGCGAGTGCTACGGGCACCTTGGGGCACCCTGCCTCTAACGGGATCAAAAACGACAGGCTTCAGGAAAACGCAACCGACTTGAAGCTGATAATTTTGCGTTCAGAAATAGAGGCCTTGATAGAAGAAGCCAAGCTGATAAAAAAATATAATCCTCCTTATAACGTCCTGTGGCGCGACGACAAAACATATTTTTACGCGGCAATAACCAGTGACAAATTCCCCCGTATTTTTGTTGTCCATAAAAATCAATTAGCTATTGGCCGTTTTCCGTTTGCCGCCGTCATCGGCCCCTTTACGGAGGGACGAGCTCTCCGCTTGGTTTTGAGAATACTCCGCCGCTACTTCCCTTACTGCACCTGCGCAAAACCGCATTTTCGCACATGCCTTAACGCTCAAATCGGCAATTGCTTCGGCTTTTGCTGCCGGAAAGATGCCGAGCCCACGGCTGAACAGGTAAAAAAATACAGGAAAAATATCAATACCATAAAAACCTTTCTGCTAGGCAGGCCGCTTAAAGGTCTCTCAAAATACCTGGAGCCAGAAGAAAAATTTGCACTCGAAAAAATACTGGCGCACCGCGAATTTCTTGAGAACTTTGATTCTTCGCCAAAAACTGTTACCTACCACTCACTACCTACTACATACTCAATAGAGGGCTACGATATCTCCCATTTGTCCGGTAAAGAAACGGTTGCCGGAATGACCGCATGGAACTTTTCCGGCGGAAAAATCTCTCCGAGAAACGATTTTTGGAGGAAGTTCATAATAAGAACAGCCAAGCCGAGCGACGACCCGGCTGCAATGTACGAAGCGGTTTCGAGACGGCTCAACCATCCGGAATGGCCGTACCCGAACCTGATGATAATAGACGGCGGAGCCGGCCAATTCGCCGCCGCCAAAAAAGCATTTCTTAAATCTGACGCAGCGGGAAAAACAAAGCTGATTTCATTCGCAAAACCGGAACAAATGATATACGGCCTCGGTGAAAAACCGGTTCAAATCGGCGATGCCGACGACGACCTTAAAAAAATAATCCCCCATGTTATTTCAAAAACCCACGACTTCGCCATAAGATTCCATCGCCAGCGCAGAAAGAAAGATTTCCTGAAATCCGGCGACTCGTGGTAAAATAACCGGTATGAAATCAGCGGCGAAATTCATAATAGCGATAGTTGCCAACGCTGCCGGACTGCTCGCGGCCGGCTATTTCGTGCAAGGCTTCAATATGGACGTGAACGCCCAAAGCCTGGTGTTGCTTGCCTTAATTTTGACTATACTCAATTTTTTCCTGAAACCATTTTTGAAGCTTCTACTCGGACCGGTGATAATTCTGACATTGGGATTGGGGCTGATATTGGTAAATATGACTGTGCTTTATATCCTCGATATGCTTTCCCAAAACCTCACTATTGAAAACATCTCCGCCCTCGTTTATTCTTCAATAATAATCGGCCTTGTGAATTTCGTCTTTCATCTGGCCACCAAGGAATAGAATAAATCAGCATTAATCGGCGTTAATCAATAAATTATAAAAAAATGAAAAACATATTGGCAATAAGCCAAGTAATAGTTTCGCTCGCAATAATAGTGCTCATACTCCTGCAGGAACGCTCCGCGGGCCTTTCCGGGATATTCGGCGGAGACGGCAACTCGTTCTATCAGACAAGGCGCGGCATGGAAAAAACGATTTTTGCGGCAACTATCGGCTTGGCGGTTATTTTTTTGGCCTTGTCCATCGCCCAACTGCTTGTTTAAAAAGGTTTCGCTCTAGTGAATACTATATTTAAAAAACTTTTCTACGCATTTTCGCGCGCCGAGCGCATCGCTTTCATTACGGCGGTTGTTTTTGCTCTTTTGAGTTCGGTGGCACTAGGCTCGATTTTCGTCAAAGAAAAAACCGTGGTCGTGCCTGCGGCCGGAGGAAGCTACACCGAAGGCATACTCGGACAGCCGGCGTACATAAATCCCGTAACGGCTTCGACCGAAGCCGACAAAAGCCTGGTCAGGCTTATTTTTTCCAATCTTGCCGATGTTTCCGACAAAATAGCAGTCGATAAGACCGGAAAAAACTGGGATATACGCCTGAAAGAAGGCATACGCTGGTCCGACGGCGAAAAGCTTACCAGCGACGATGTCATTTTCACGATACAAAAAATACAGGACCCCGATTCCAATTCGCCTCTTTTTTCGGGCTGGCAGGGCGTCGGCGTTAGCAGGGTAAGCGAGCTCGAACTGCAAATAACGCTGGGCACTCCTTACTCGTTCTTCGAACAAAATCTAAAAGACCTTTACATACTTCCCAAGCATTTATTCGCCGAAGCCGCGGTCGGCAACTGGAACCTTTCCAAATATAACCTCCAGCCCGTCGGCAGCGGCCCGTATTCATTCGATTCATACGAAGTCAGGGATGACGGTTTCATTACCGCCTATCACCTCAAACCTAACAAGACGTATTTCGCAAGCCAGCCGCTGATATCGGAATTCAGCTTCAAGTTCTTCAAAAACGCTCCCGATCTCATCAGTAGTTTTAATTCGGGGCAAATAGACGGATTTGCGGTCGATTCGGGACAAGCCAACGGCATAAACCGTCCATATGAAGAACACAATTTCTTCTTATCGAGTTATTACGCCGTCTTTTTCAACCAGGGCCAGAACATAGCCCTTCAGGACAAGAATGTCAGGCAGGCGCTGAGTATCGCCGTCGACAGAAAAACCCTTGTCGATGAAGTATTGAACGGCAACGGAGAAGAGCGTTTCGGACCGGTCTCACCTTCTCTTTTGCAGAACGGCCAGAACCAGCAGGATACTTTCTCCGTGGATGCGGCCAATAAAATACTTGATGACGCCGGATGGACCATGGGCGATTCCGGAGTAAGGCAAAAATCCATAAGAGGCACAGAAATACCTCTTGAATTCGGCATGGTCGTGCCTCAAATACCGTTCCTTCAAAAAACAGCGGACGATCTGCAGAATTATTGGTCAGCAATAGGAGCGAAAGTGGATATCACTGTTCTTTCCCCGGAAGAAATATCCGCAGACACAATGCAGAACAGAAATTATGAATCGATATTGTTCGGCAACATGCTCAATCCGGCTGGCGATCTGTTCGCTTTTTGGCACTCTTCTCAAAGGTTTTATCCAGGTCTCAATCTGTCGCTTTATAACAACAAAAAAGCGGACAGCTTGATAACATCGATAAACCAAAGCACCGACAGTTTGCAAATGGCTTCGGATACGCAAAGCCTGAACGATATGATTTCCGGAGACTATCCCGCCGTGTTCCTCTACTCGCCGTATTATTCGTACTTCTCAAGAAAAGACCTCCAAGGAGTACAGGCTGGGTTGATAAATGAACAAGCTGACCGCCTCGACAATGTCGACGGATGGTATCTTAAAACGGCGAGGTCGCTGAAATAAGCAAAGATTATTAATCGCTGATTTGGGAATGACTTCAGTTTTCCAGTTTTTTCCAAAGTTCCGGAAATTTTTCCGGATTTTTCAGGAATTCCAGTTTGGAAATATCTTTCGACAAGCCGATAAGCTTGCCCTTGCCCAAGAAAGACGCCGCAGTGCCCGTGCCTTTTTTATATTCCGGTTTGGGCAGCGTGCCGTACCTTTTATTTTTTACCCATTTTATCTTCCCGTCGGACTTGAGGGCAAAATATGCTCCTCCGCCTTTTCTGACAATAAGGCCATAATCGGAAGATGATTCCATAGCCATCCAATTGGCGAGTTTTAGCGTACCGGGGCCTGCGTTCATGGTTATGTGGCCGTATCCCGGAGGAACTATAACTTTATCGTTTTTATTGGCGTAGATTATGAATATTTTCTTTATATTGCCACTGGAAAGCTTTTGCAGGAGGAAAACCGCGTTGCCGCCGAGAACCTCATAGACCTCGGGATACCTGTACTTTGTCGCTCCCGCAAAACTGTGATAATGCCCCAGTGTTTTGGGAAGTTCTTGACCAAACAGCCTGAATGGCATTATAGTTATGTCATAACGTAATCCTGACTTGCCAATAAGCCCTCTGTACATGAAATAAGCCGGCTTATTTTTCACAGATTTATCCAACCATTTTTTGTCCGAAATAACGCTTTCCAGGTCGCCGATTTTCCTGATGTCGGGCCTGAAAACCTTTCCATGAAATTTGATGTTTCCCGCCATTGGTACTGATTATAGTATAGGTCAAACGAAAAAAGAATTTCGCCGGTAATTTGCGAATCGTATAAAATTAAAGTTTAGGTTTAAGAGCGTAGGTTTGCTTGCTGCGATTATTGATATTTGCCGGTCGGGAAAGCTGGGGTGGCGGAACTGGCAGACGCACTGGCTTCAGGAGCCAGCGAGCGCAAGCTCATAGGAGTTCGAATCTCCTCCTCAGCACAATAGAAAATATAAACAGTATAGGCATAAATCGGCAACCATCAACATAAATCAGCGGCCGGAAAATTATCCAGGAATAAAACGCTGATAAATGCTAATTGAAGCTGATATATGCTGAAAATATAAAATAAAAAAACATGATAAAACAGAAAAAAACAGAACAAACATCGAGCGCCGCTCGCAGTTCAAGCCCGAGAAGATATTCTTCTCCGGCCAGAACTCATCGGAGTGAAATGCCAAAAACAAGCGCCGCCAGAACGCCGGTTAAAGCCGCGGCGCATTCCGGCGAACTCAAAGATGCCGTGAGATTCGCTGCTCTCGGCGGTATGGAAGAAATCGGGCGCAATTGCTCGTTCTTCGAATATAAAGATGAAATAGTAATAATCGATGCCGGCATACAATTCCCGGAAGAAGCAACGCCGGGCATTGACTACATAATTCCCAATGCCAGCTACATTGAATCGAAAAAGAAAAATGTGCGCGGCATAATTTTGACGCACGGACACTATGACCATATAGCCGCCATTCATTATCTGATAGAAAAATTCGGCAATCCGATAATTTACACTTCGGCGTTCACCAAAGCGATAGTCGAGAAGCGGCACGAGGAATTCACCAATGCCCCGAAGCTTCATTTTCAGATTGTGGCCGAAGGCAACAAGGTGAAAATTTCCGAGAACTTTGAAGCTGAGTTTTTCAGCGTCGGACACACTATTCCGGAATCGCTCGGTTTTGTCCTTAAAACCCCAGCCGGCAATATGGTTAGCTTCGGCGACTTCCGCCTCGAAACAGACAAGAACAACAAGCCGCAGGACACCGAAATATTCGAAAAAATAGGCGAAATGGGCATTCATAGCGCCTTTATCGACGCCACTAACGCGGAATTTCCAGGCTTCACTCTTTCGGAAAGAGTCGTTGAGGAAGAAATAGAGAATCTCATTAAGAACGCCAAGGGGCGCGTTATTATCGCCTCCTTCGCGTCGTTGGTTGACCGGCTTTTGGAAATAATAAAGATTGCCGACAAGCTGGGCAGGAAAGTGGCGCTTAACGGCCGCTCAATGGTTTCCAATATAAACATCGCCAAAAATCTCGGCTACCTTAAAGAGAAAAGCGAGAATGTTATTCCTATCGAGGAAATAAACAAATATAAAGACGAAAAAATAGTTATTTTGACTACGGGTTCGCAGGGCGAATCGAATGCCGGGCTGATGCGCATGGTTAACGGAGAACACAGAATAGTGCGGTTCAAACCGACGGACACGATTATTTTTTCGTCCTCGGTAGTTCCCGGAAACGAGCGCAGCATCCAGTCTCTTCAGGACAACATAGCGCGCCAGGTGGATGAAGTTTACAATTCGAAACTGCTCGACATCCACTCCAGCGGACACGCGAAAGGAGACGACGTTAAGCTCGTATTGAAACTGGTCAAGCCGAAGTTCGTCGTGCCGATACACAGCTATTACTACAAGAGAAAAGCCGTGATAAAACTCGCCAAAGAAGCCGGGATAGAAAAAGACCACGTCATAATGCTCGACAACGGACAGGTGGCCGCTCTTACCAAAGATAAATTCGTGATAACCAACGAAACCGTTCCGGCGTCTTACGTGATGGTTGACGGACTCGGCGTGGGCGACGTCGAAGAAGTGGTTTTGCGCGACCGCGTCAGTCTTTCCAAAGAAGGAATGGTTGTGATAATCCTGACGGTTCAGAGGCACAACGGACGCCTCGTGAAAAGCCCCGATATAATCTCCCGTGGATTCATCTACCTCAAAGAAAACAGGGAAATCGTCGAGGAAATCAGGAAGCGCCTCCGCGGAATCGTGGGCCGCATACCGAGCTACCAGCAAATCGAGGTTGACTATCTAAAAACTCTCGTCCGCGACCAGGTCGGCCAGTACATCTACAACAAGACCAAACGCAGGCCGATGATTCTGCCGGTCATTATAGAAATATAGTGCTGAAGATTTAAGATTTATGATGTATGATTTATGAAAGGCGTAAAAACTATTAAATCCTAATTCTTAAATCATAAATCCATGAAACCAATTCTCGTTTCCGGAATCCAGCCCACGGGACGCCTTCACATAGGTAATTATCTTGGCGCTCTCAAAAATTTCGTCGAGCTCCAAAATTCCGGAAAATACCAGTGCTATTTTTTCATAGCCGATTTGCACGCTTTGACCGAAAATCCCGACCCGAAAGATTTGCGGAAAAATATTATAAATCTCGCTGCAGATTTTTTGGCTGCGGGGCTTGACCCTAAAAAGTCGGTAATATTTCAGCAATCTCAAATAAAGTTTATTGAGGAACTGAAATGGATTTTGAGCCCGCTCGTGCCGGTCAGTGAACTTATGCGTATGGCTGCTTTCAAAGAAAAGATTATGCAGAAAATCGAACCAAAAGAGGGGCAAAAAATTACACAAGAGGAGTTCGATAAAGTAGTTGAGGAATCAAATATGGGATTGGCAGAATATCCGGTTCTTATGGCTGCAGATATTCTCATATATGGAGGCCAGTTTGTCCCAGTAGGCACTGACCAACTGCAACATCTTGAGCTTGCAAGAACCATCGCGCGGAAATTCAATAAAAAATTCGGCAAGACATTTATCGAACCACAGCCACTTCTCACAAAAACTCCGCGCGTGATGTCACTTACAAATCCCGAAAAGAAAATGTCCAAATCCCAGCCCGACGGATGTCTTTTTATGGACGACGAACCGGGAGAAATAAAAAGAAAAATCTCGCGCGCCACGACCGACTCGGGCTCGGAAATAAAGCATGACAGGCAAAACAAAGCCGGCATCAGCAATCTTCTTGAAATTTATTCTTCCGTAACCGGCGAGCCCGTTATCAAAATAGAAAAGAGATTTGCCGGCAAAGGATATGGCGACTTCAAAAAATCCGTTGCTGAAGAAATTTCCGGATACTTCGCCGATTTCCGCAAGAAAAAAGCAAAACTAATAACTAATAACTCAAAACTAATAACTACTCTAAGCTCCGGCTCCAAAAAAGCATCGGCAAAAGCTAGCGCAAAAATAAAGGAAGTTAAAAAGAAGGTAGGATTGTCCTAATTTTGCTATTTCGTTTTCTTATTTCGACTGGCGAGGAGCAGCGTACAAATACATTTATTTGTATGTTGGACGAGCGAAGTCGAAAAAGGGTTAAATACCCTTTATCCCTATCCAAACAGGAATGCCGTCTATTTTCGTTTCTATCTCGGCTCCGAGCTTTACCGATTTTTTATAATCCAATTTTTTTGCGGCTACTTCCGTTTTCAAAAGTTTCTCGTTTTTCGAAACAATTGATTTAAGTTCCGCGGGCAAATCGAGCATAAGTTCGATATTTTCTCCGGGCTTTAATCCGGCTTTTTGGCGGAGCTCCTGAACGATTCTTACTAAGTCACGGACTATCCCTTCGCCTTTAAGCTCGGGCGTGATGATCGTGTCGAATTCGACATCTATTTTAGCTTTAGCGTCAAAAACTATCTTTTTTACATTCACTTCGTCTTTTAAGATTTCGATTACTTCTTTGTTTTTCGGCTTGGCGCTTTTTACTTTAAGCAGAGCCAGCGGCTGGCGGACTTTTATGCCGAGCTCGGCGCGCTTCGCCAAAGCCAGGCTCCCGAGCTTTCTTATCTCTGCCATTTCATTGATGAGGAGCTTGGAACTTGGGGTTTGGAGTTTGGAGTTTATTTTTGGCCAATCTTCCAAATGGACTGATTCCTTTCTAAGCTCTAAGTTCTGAACTCCAAGTTCTTTATGAACTATTTCACCGAAGAACGGCGTGAACGGCGCGACCAGCTTGTCGAGTTCGGAAAGCGCAAATCCGAGCGTTTGCGAAGCTGCCAAATAATCTTTCTCGTCTTTAGCGGTGGCTCCGGCTTTGAAAACAACTGAGAAGCGGCGGCGGGAACGCCTGATGTACCAGCGCGACAAATCGTCGAGGAAATTCTCTATGGCAAAAGCCGCTTCCCTGACCTGGTATTTCTCGAGGTTGGCAGTCGCTTCATCGATGGTTTCATTCAATCTGGCCAATACCCACTTGTCCAATATGTTCGCCGACTCACGCTGACTTAACGCCGACCTGCGTTGACTTTTCCCCGTTTTATCCGCGCTTATCCGCGTTTCTAATCCGCGTTTATCAGCGTATGTTTGATAAAACATGACGGAGTTCCATAAAATAAGATGGAATTTGCGGTAAGTTTTGGCAATTTCATTTTCGTCGAAATTTTTCGGTTCGCCCGGAGGAGTCGCCGTATAGAAATACCAGCGGACCGCGTCCACTCCGTAATCGTTCATCACTTTCCACGGGTCAACGATATTGCCCTTCGATTTGGACATCTTCTGCCCGAACTTGTCGTTGATTAACCCGAGTGATATGACGTTCTTGTATGGCGCCTCGTAGCCCAGCGCGGTTGCCACAGATATAAGCGTGTAAAACCATCCTCTCGTTTGGTCCATTGCTTCGGAAATATAATCTGCGGGATAATCTTTCAGCGCGGAAGGACGCATATCTGACGCAGAAACACGCTGAATTTTTTCCGCGTTAGTCAGCGTTAAGTCAGCGTTAGTCTGCGGCTCAGGTTCAAACGGATAATGAACCTGGGCAAATGGCATTGCTCCGGAATCAAACCAGACATCAGCGACTTCTCTTATGCGCTCCATTTTCCCTTTGCACTTTTTGCAGTTGAAAGATATTTTATCGGCGTACGGACGATGCAAATCCACTTCGCCGGTTCCGTCCCGTGGAATTACTTTCCATTCCAATTCTTGGACTTCGGCTGGATTTATGAAATCATCTCCCCTTGCTTCTTTCTCTTTTATCGCCTGTTTCTCGTTCCATCCAAGAGCAATGTGAAAAAGCATCCAGATGGGATATTCGTGGCTGACCAAAAGAATTTTCTTGCCGTTGTATTTCTTTTCGACGCTTTCCATTAACGCGTAAAGCCTTGACCGCAAATCGCGGAGTGACTCTCCCTTTTCGGGTCTGTTCTCGAATTTCGATTCGAATGTCGGAAATATTTTGTGGTATTCGCTGTCGGACCGCCCCGTAAGAGTTCCGAGCATGATTTCACGAAGTCCTTTTTCTACGATTATTTTTTTGACGCCGAGAACCGAAGCCGCTATTCTTGCCGTTTCCATCGTTCTCGGAATATCGGAGGTTATTATCATGTCTATCCTTTGGCGTTTCAGCTTGGCGGCAGACCTCGCGACTTCATCTCTTCCGATTGTCGTCAGATGATATTTTTTTTGCCCGGAATCTATTACTTTTTTAAGCTGCGTTTCCGATTCGCCGTGGCGTATAACCCAATATTTGTTTTTGGAACCTCCGGCTCTCTTACTCAGTTCATCCAGGCTTCCGATAACTTCTGTTTCTCCGCATTTGGCGCATTCCCAGACGGGCATCGGCGTTCCCCAATACCGTTCGCGCGACAAGTTCCAATCCTTGGCTTCCTTCAGCCATTCGCCGAATCTGCCTTCTTTAACGTGCGGCGGCACCCAGTTTATTGTCGCATTGGATTTTAAAAGTTCTTTGCGAAGCCTGGACATCGCTATAAACCATGACGTCCTCGCATAATAAAGAATGGCCGAGCCGCACCTCCAGCAAAACGGATATTCATGCTTGTATGTTTCCGTTTTGAAAAGCGAATTGTTCTTCTTGAGATATTCGAAAATTTTTTCTTCGGTTTCTTTAGATTTCACATAAAGCCCCTCGAATCCTTTTACCTCTTTCGTGAATTTTCCGTCTTCTCCGACAGTATGATGCTGCGGCAGGCCATTTACCTTGCCAAGCAAGTAGTCATCTTCTCCGTACATCACGGCGGTGTGAACAATACCCGTACCATCTTCTGCGGTAACAAAACCAGCGCCATAAACCTTAAAGGACTTATCACTATTCATCGCCGGAATATTAAAAAGCGGCACATACTGAACATTGCGCAATTGGCTGCCGGGAAATGTAACCCTAGGCTTTTCAAATCCTAAATCTTTTGCTTTTTCGGCAGCAATAATAAAAGCTTCATTATTTTGTTCATAAACGCCATATTTGATTTTTGGATTCACCGCGAGCGCTACATTACCGGGAAGCGTCCAAGGAGTTGTAGTCCATGACAATAAAAATGTATTTATGTTCGGTGGCAAATTAAGTCCCTTTGTATCGCCCTCTAAAATAACTTTGAACTTCACGTAAACCGATTGGTCTTCAACTTTTTTATATCCTTGGGCAAGTTCGTGCGATGAAAGCGCGGTTCCGCAGCGCGGGCACCATGGCACAACCTTGTGAGCCTTATAGAGCAATCCCCTTTTAGATATTTTCGCCAAAACCCACCAGAGCGTTTCCACGTAATCGCTCGAACAGGTTATGTAAGCGTTCTTCAAATCCAGCCAGTAGCCGATGCGGCGAGTCAGATTTTCCCATTCATCTTTGTATATCCAGACTGCCTTTTGGGCTTCTTCATTGAAGCGCTCGATTCCGAATTTCTCTATGTCCTTTTTGGATTTCAAACCGAGCGCTTTTTCCGCAGCTATTTCGACAGGCAAACCGTGAGTGTCCCAGCCGGCTTTTCGCGGAACATAATATCCCTGCATTGCTTTATAGCGCAGGATTATATCCTTATAAACCCTGGCTAAAACATGATGAATCCCCGGTTTCCCGTTGGCATACGGCGGGCCTTCGTAAAAAACAAAAGGCCTCTTCCCGGATTTCCGGTTTTCAAGGCTCTTTTCGAATATTTTATTTTCCTTCCAGAACTCGAGGATTTTCTCCTCCGCTTGGGGAAGGTTAAAAGATTTCTCGTCCGCCATTATCTTATACTATCAGTTATTTTCCAGATTGAAAAAGTTTCCGACTACTCTTTCAAAACCGGCGGCCACATCCGAACCCAAAACTTCTTTCGGCTCTATCCATCTGTATTCCTCCGCTTCCCAGTCCAAAACTATCTTGTCGGTTGAAATTTCGACGAGCGCGGGATGAATAACCCATGTTTTTCCGATTGACGAATCGTCCAAATCGAAAACCTCCCCATATCGTATCGAAATTATTTCTTTGCCGCTTATCCCAGTCTCTTCCTCAAGTTCTTCTTTTATTTTTTCCTCCAGACTTTTCTCGTCGTCCAAAAATCCCCCTATCCCGTTCCAGAGGTTCGGATATATTTTCATATCATGGCTTCTTTTGACGATAAGAATTTTATCGCCGTGCTTTAAAACGCAGCTGACGACCGGCGCCCATCGCGCGTTCGTGTAATCGGTCTGTCCTGGCCTGGGTTTGAATACTTTTTCGTCAGGCATTTATATATTTAAATTTTATCGGGAGATTTTATCCCCAAAAGTCCGAGCCCGCTCTTCAAAACGGACGCGACAGATTCTATCAAAACCAGCCGCGCGTTCCGGCGCGCAATATTTTCATCGGACAAAATGGGCGTTGATTCGTAATATTTGTTCGCAAGATTTGCCAGCTCAAAAAGGTATTTGGCAATGCCGTTGGTAAAAAGTATTTCCGAACTGCGCCTGACAACTTCTGGGAATTCGGCCATCTTCCTGATAAGCGCCATTTCTATATCCGTATCCAAACTTGATACTTGCCCGTCCGCCGAAGCCTTGGCGAAGGAGGGATACTTGATACTTGATACTTTGCGCGTTTTCCTCAGAATGCTTTTCAGCCTTGCGCGCGTGTATTGGAGATATGGAGCGCTATCGCCGGAAAAATCCAGCATCTTTTCCCAGTCGAAATATATGTCCGAGAGCCGGTTTTCCCTGAGGTCGCCGTATTTAATGGCTCCGATTCCCACCGCCGAGGCGATGCTTTCCTTTTCTTTGGCTTTAAGCTGCTTATTTTTTTCATCAACTATATCTCTTGCTAATTCACGGCTTTTCTCAAGTAATTCTTCCAGTTTGATAGCTTCGCCGCTCCTGGTGGAAAGCTTTTTTCCTTTCTCCCCCAAAACCATGCCGAATTTGACATGAGCCAATTTCGCTTTTTTCAACCCGATCTTTTCGGCAACTGCAAAAAGCTGGCTGAAATGCAAAGTCTGTTCGTTGGCCACAACGTAAATTACTTCCACGGGTTTATATTTTTTCATGCGGTACTCCAGGCTGGCTATATCGCGCGTAAGATACAGGCTTGATTCGTCCGATTTTTGTATCAACGCCGGAGGCAGCCCTTTTTCATCAAGCGGCACTATCAGCGCTCCTTCGCTTTCCACGGCTATCTTTTTTTTATAAAGCCGCTCAACGAGAGGCTTCAGATATGGTTCGAAAAACGATTCTCCGAGAGTTACGTCGAATTTAACGCCGAGCGTGGCGTATATTTTTTTGAATTCCTTCAGAGATTCGTCCCTGAACCATTTCCATAATTTTCTGTTTTGCGCGTTTCCGCTTTCAAGCTTCATAAATTCGTCCCTGCCTTCCTGCGCGAAAATCGGGTTTTCCGCCTCTTCTTTGTGGAATCTTACATAGAGAGACAGAAGCTCGGCTATTGGAGATTTTTCCACCGCGGCTTTGTCGCCCCAGCGCTTATACGCGGCAATCAGTTTTCCGAATTGCGTTCCCCAGTCGCCGATATAATTCCAGCGTATTACCTTATACCCCAGAAATTCGTGCACATTGGCCAACGCATCTCCTATAACAGTGCTGCGAAGATGTCCGACATGCATCGGCTTGGCTATGTTCGGAGCGGAATAATCTATTATTATCTTTTTCTTTTTACCGATATCGCTCCGTCCGTATTTTTCTTTCTGCTTTGATATTAAAACAAGCTCCTGTCTGATAATCTCTTTCGATATCCAAAGGTTTATGAATCCCGGCGCCGCGACCTCTATCTTTTCGAAAAAATTTCTTGGCGCGCTTTTTTCTATCTTCGCCGCAAGTTCCGCCGCCAAGTCCATCGGATTTTCCTTTTTAACTTTCGCCAGCTTCAAAGCGGCGCTGACTGAATAGTGCCCGAAATTGGCGTTCTCGGGAACAGACAATTCCACGCCTGCGCCTATGGCTTGCCCTGAGTATGGTCGAAGGGCTTTCTTTAAGATTAATTCGAGTTTTTTCCGCATAAAATTTAGTTTCTCCTTAACTCTAAAATAGCCCAAAAATTCTCTTTTCGCAATAAAATTTTATAGGTTAGAATAAATGGTGTCATCGATCATGACAACATTTCAATCGGTTCGCTCGACCAAAATAAAAATGAATTTTTACTTTGCTCCTCACTGCCGATTGTAAAAAAATGCCAAACATTGCAGAAAACAAGCGCGCCGGTTTCGACTACGACATAACCGAAAAATACGAGGCCGGCATCGAGCTTACGGGGCAAGAAGTGAAAAGCGCCAAAAGCGGGCATTTCAATCTTGCTTCAAGCTATGCCGTTCCAAAAAACGGCCAGCTTTTGCTCGTCAATTCATCCATACCGCCTTACCAGCCCAAAAACGCTCCTGCGGATTATAAGCCGGACCGTTCACGGCGCCTGCTCCTGCATAAGTCGGAAATAAAAACTCTTTACGGCAAACTTCAGCAAAGATCTTTTTCACTGGTGCCTCTGCGCGCCTATATAAAAAAGGGGTTCGTAAAATTGGAGCTCGGACTCGGAAAAAGCCGTAAAAAATCGGATAAGCGCGAAGTTATAAAGAAGCGGGATGCAAGGCGGGAAATGAGAGAACTCATATGAAGCTCCACGGGCAAGCCCATGGTATCCGCTCCACAGGTCATGGTCTTCTGGTGCGCGGATAAACCGGTTTACAACGACTTCTAAAGTTAAAAAACAGCTTAAAAAAATCAAGTCGCGCGCTCTCGCTTCCGACAATCGGGCAAATGATTAAAATTGCTTTATATAAGCCGATATCCTACCATGTACAGATTTAGAAACATTTGCCCTGAATTTTTCATTAAGTTATAATTTACAAAGGAGCGAAAATCTATTTAATAAAATTATGAAATCTATGAAAAACACCAAAGGCTTTGCCCCGATAACACTGATTCTAATTTTGGTCGGAGTCCTATTCATCGGCGGAGGAGTTTATTATTGGCAGAAACAGAAGAGTGAGACCGGTCAGCAATCAACTGCCGTTCCTGCGCAGTCCCAGCTAAATCCCGCCCAACAGCCATCCGTTGCCCCGACTGTAACGGAAAACATAATCAAACCCCAACAATCAACCGCCACCTCTTCCGTTTTCACAGTGGGATCTGATGGCGGCACGATTGTCTTTCCTGATGGCAAAGCGCAGATTACTTTCCCTGATGGAGCCCTATCGTCCCCTACGACCATGAAAGCGGCCATAACAATAGATACTGGCGAGCAAATTGGTCCATATTATGAAATTTATCTTCCCAATCTATCGGACTTAGCATTATTAAAGCCAATTACTATTAAAATTAGTTATGACCCTAGATTACTTCCCGCAGGAGCTAATGAAGGAAAGACTAAGTTAGCGATGGTAGGACCCATAGATAGTTGGTATCTAATTTCAGATTCTTCCATTGATGTTGTAAATCACACAATTACCGCGCTGACCGTCAGTATTTATTGGGCCAAAACAAAAGGAGTAGCGGGGGGGATATTTGATAGCCCTGGTATCATTGCTGAGTTTGGGGTTTTGCCTCATTACGGAAATTAATTTTTGAGCCATATTCTCTTTAGCAGAAACAGCGGGGTGATACACTCTGCTGTTTTGTAATTGCCGGTGGCGCTTCTCGGTCAAACTTTGTCGTTTGTCGGCAAGCGCGCCAAGCGCCGTACAGATTATAGACAAAAAGACCGTTCTATTGTTATCATCTAGGCAATTTCTGCATTGGGCAGAAATACCTGTAGTAGTTTAATAACTGAATAAGGAGAGAAAGATGAAAAGATTGTCAGCATCAATATTGTTTGGTGTTTTGTTTCTGGTTTTGATGGCTGGTTGCGGGAGTAGCGGAGGAGGGAATCTATCTTCGTCTGTCATTCCTACTTCTACGGCTGTTATCGGGACTAAAGGAGGTTCAGTCACTTCCGACGACGGGAAAACCACGATTCAAGTTCCGGCCGGCGCGTTGACATCGGATACCACAATTACCGTTACAACGGTGGACGAGAATTTGGGTCAAGTCGGCCAGATGTATCGGGTTGCCGCGCGGGAAGTGAGCGAATTGGTTTTCTCAACGCCAGTCACAGTTACGCTTAAATATGACCCAGCTCTTCTTTCAGCCGGCGCCGTAGAGAGCGAATCCAAATTGGCGTTAGCAGGACCAATCGACAGCTGGGAAATACTGCAGGATTCCGCGGTGGATACCGTAAACCACATAATCACCGCGACAACCCTGCATTTTTCCGACATCGGCATACTGCAAACCTTTTCCGATAATTCGGTCTTGCCCAAATTGGACTTCCCGTTATTGCCGCTCAATCCGTACAATGTCACCATAGAATCGGTTTTCGACCATTCGATGACTACTGCCTATAGTCCTGACGGCATAGTTGTTGCTTATAGCGGAGATGAAGCGAAAGCGCTTTCATCCAAGACAATAAATGTTAACAGCCGTACCGGTAACGACCCTTTAGGCTACAGCTATCCTTATATCGGCTCCGAATATGTTAACTCCCAAGGCAACACGATTCCCGATTATGACAGCCGAAATCCCAATGATCCGAATGGGCCGCCGGTTCTGGCATACGATGGTCACCCGGGATATGATTATGCCGTTTCGCTTGGAACACCTGTTTATGCGGCAACGAGTGGGACTGTAACAGTTCCGCGCGAAAGTGATTGTTGGAATGGTGATATGGCACTGGATACCGGGCAAAAAAGCGGGAAACAATGTTACGGCACGATTTCCATTACCTCTGCCGACAACAAGGTTTACTCAACCATGTATGTGCACCTGTCTCAGAAATCGGTAACGACGGGTAATCATGTAAACAAAGGGGAGCAAATCGGACTTTCCGGCCACACTGGCGCAACGGGTAGTCATCTCCATTTCGAGGTGCGTAAAGATTCTTCGATACCCGTTGACCCATACGGCTGGAGCGGCGCAAAGGGAGCCGACCCTTACGCCCAAGTTATCGGAGCGGATAGCGTTAAGCTTTGGGAAGCATCTCCTGTTGTTGGTATTTCCGGCTCCTGGAGTGGAACATTCACCGGCGTTCTTCCAACAGGCGAGAGCCCGTCCCTTGATATCGCTATGGAACTGACTCAGTCCGGCGCCGATGTGAGCGGTAATTGGGTAACCACCAGCGGCAGTTTGGGGACCGTGAGCGGTGCAATCAACGGCAATACGGTTGATTTGACGCTTGCTGAAACTTTTCCCTGCGCCGGAACCATTGTTTTAACCGGGACTTACGATAATGACGCAATTAGCTTTTCCGGCAGTGGTTCGGACTGTGGCGGAACCTTCACTATCAGCGGAAGCATTGTTCGAGGTTCCAGCTCCTTGAAAAGTACAAGCACTTTCACTCTTTCGACAGGCGATAGTATGTCCTTTGAGCTCTTTATAAAACCGACCCCGTCCGGCGCCGATTTAAGCGGCAACTGGGTAATCACCGGCGGCACATCTATGTCAGGGACTTTAAGCGGCACAATCGGCGGGAATGCGATTAATTTTACGCTTACTGAAATTTCTCCCTGTGCCGGAACCTTTGATGTAGCCGAGACGTACGTTAATGGCAAACTAATTGGTCTATCCGGCAGTGGTTCGGACTGCAGAGGACCCCGTACTTTCAATTTCAATTGAAACATCGTCCGGAAGACGTTTCCATCGACAATATCCGACGATTGGCAAATGAGTTCATTTGAAGGGCGCAGAAATACGCTCTTTTTCTTTTTTCAAAATATAGCAAATGAAAGAATTTATCTGAACCGCAAGTGCTATAATTAGTTTAATGCTAAAGGTCGGTCAAAATTATCTCACAATTTAAAAAATGGAAAACGGAAAAGACGGAATGAAGTGCAATTGCATGCATCACAAAACCATGCCCGTGTTGGTAGTCCTCTTCGGCTTGGACTTTCTTGCTTATTATATGGGCTGGGTAAGCGGCAGCTTCCTTAATATTTCATGGCCATTGCTGGTCATTGTAGGCGGATTGGCAAAGCTCGGCAAAGGAAGGTGCAAATGCTGCTAAGAGCATAAATATATTCCCTGAACCCCTTTGGCCTCGGTCGGAGGAGTTTTGTTTTAATAAAAAACCCGCATGCAAATATGCGGGTTTTTTATTAAAAATACGATTTTCTTTTCTCTTTGCGCTTTTACTTGCTAAGTCTGTTGTAAAGAGTGGCAAACAGCCAGCATCCGATACCTGCGTCCAGAAACCCATAAATGAATCCAACTATGCTTCCGGAAATGTCTATGGTAAATCCGGGATAAATTCCGGACATTATGGAGAGGAAGTCGCCCGCATACCCCGTGTAAAACGAGAGTAAAGTCGTTACGAACATCACGGCTCCCCATAAAATGCCTCCGGCGAGACCGAACCTTCTTGCGTTTATCATTTGAGTGAAGATAAGAAACGACCTTTGCTTATATTATACACTTTCGGGCCCCGTCTCGTAAGAAGTTTTCAGCTTGCTTTCTTTTTCAAAGCGCTCGAATGCCAGCAGTATCAGCCTGTCGATGAGTTCCGAATAAGAAATGCCGCTTGCTTCCCACAATTTCGGGTACATGCTTATCGAGGTAAACCCGGGAATAGTATTTATTTCGTTCACGAAAATTTCTCCGTCTTTTTTCAGAAAAAAATCAACGCGTCCCATTCCTTCGCAGCAAAGAGTTTTAAAAGTTTTTATCGCAATCTCTTGTATTCTTTTTGCAGTCTCTTCATTAAGTTTGGCCGGAATTTCCATTTTCGCCCCGTTTTCGTCCAGATATTTCGCCTCGTAGGAATAAAATTCATGCGTTGGAATTATTTCCCCGGGAACCGAGGCTATTGGGTCGTCGTTGCCGAGCACCGAGCACTCTATCTCCCGCCCTTCGATGTACTCTTCTATCATTATTTTTCTGTCATACTTGAAAGCATCTTCAATAGCTCTCTTGAAGCCAATTTCGCTTTTAACTTTGTTGATGCCGACGGAAGAACCGAGATTTGCTGGCTTTACGAAAAACGGCAGGCCGAGCGCGCTAACAATGTCCTGATAGTTCGGCGCTTCATTCTCTTTAGCTACTATGAATTTCGATATCTTTATTCCGGCATCGCGTAAAAGCCTTTTCAAAACATCTTTATCCATCCCGATAGCCGAACCGAGCACGCCGGAGCCGACAAAAGGAATATTGGCGAGCTTCAATAAGCCTTGCACTGTTCCGTCTTCGCCAAACGGCCCGTGGAGTATCGGAAAAGCCACATCAATCGTTTTTTCCGGATTGCCTGTTTTGAAGCTGGATAATTTACCGCCGCTTTGAGGAATTATCGCGACGCCGTTATTTTCTCCGGCGGTGAGTTTTATCAATCCCGCATCGGCGGCGCCCGAAAGCAATTTTGCGCCATCCGCCATCAGCCATTCACCGCTTTTATCCACGCCGATAAGCACCGGTTCGTATTTTTTCTTGTCGAGCGCGTCAATCACATTTTTGGCTGATTGCAGAGACACTTCGTGCTCAGCCGATTTCCCTCCGAAAATTATTCCAATTCTTATTTTCTTGCCCATTATTTTATTCCAGTATAGCAATAGTTGCCCGTCATATGCACTAATGAAGGTGGAAAACTTTAACATTTGCGTTTGCTCATTTTTGACATAACCGGTCCAAGGTTATATTTTGACAGCAAGCAACTTGTCAATTTTTTCAACCGTTTTGCGAGGAGAACGTCATGACCGTATGGCCGCTCGAAGCAAATGAAATGGACGAAATCGAAATAGCATCGGAGAAGAAAGGCGCCATGTTCAGGATCCTCACCGGAAACCAGGAGCATGCCGTTGTTGTGGCAACGCCAGAAAGGCGAGAAGCCGCAATGGCCACCGCCGGACAATCCATTCTCAGGGAATCATCGGTATATCAAATCGTCGGCGCCGGCATTCACGGCAAAGTGGAAAAACCGGGCTGCATAGCGCGGGGCTATCGCATGTATTTCCGGGAAATTACCGATACTGATGACGACGGACTGACGGAAACCGCAGCCGTCAGCTACATTTCTCCTATCGGCACTTGGTGGAATATGTCGGCGATGCAAATAATCGCTAACGCCGACGGTAACATGGCTGATATGTTCGACAACGTTATCCAAAAATTCCCGGATAACGAGCAACCGCGAGTCCGCGGAGTCGTATATTCCTTCGGGAATTACGGCGGCAGAATGGCGGCGCTCAACACTCTCAATGCCGCGCGAAAAAACGGCAAGCTGAAGCGGGCACTGAAAATCTTTGCCCTGGCATGGAAGATGCAGTTCAGAAGCCAATCGCCGGTGTTCATCGGTGATCCGAAGCGCAAAGAAAATAAGGAGGCATGGGAGCAATTCCATAAACTTATCGGGATTGCTCCTCCCGCGCATTAATGTGCGGCAAAGGAGGAAAAGAAGTCTAGCCCCTGGCTTGTTTTATGGTCAGGGGCATTGTTTTTCTAAGTTGAGTATTTTCCATAATTCCTGATAAAATAAAGTTAACAGCCGCCTGGAGGACAACGAACTCCTGCAGCCGGATTAAAAACCAGCCATTTGAAAAACTGAAAGAGGAATAAATAATGTCTGCTGAAACACTGAAAGAATTTAAGAAGGGTGATATTCTGTGCCCGGAAAGAATATGCCCCATATGTCATTCCGGTACGCATGCGCCGTACGGCGCGGTGTCGGACAAAGCAGCATGCTGTTCCAAGCCATGCTCGCTGCAATGGGACGCTCTGCCCTTCGAAAAAAAACAGGAATGCCTTGAGCATCTCCATGTCAAGCTCCATATTGTGACGCAAGCCGCATAATTCCTCATCAACCCACGGCTCTCCTGCTTAACTGCACGGAGAGCCGAACAATTTTTAAGCCTACTGCTGAAGATATCCTGTCCCCTGCAACCCTTTTATAATTGCGTCGCTTGCCACCGAACCGGAATCAGTGCGGTTTCCTACTTCAAAAAAAGTCGTCAGCCCGATGACATACCCTCTCCAGAAAAGCGGGGAGCCGGACCTGCCGTGACTTATTTCCATATTGGTCATAATGACAAGAGGAATATCCGCGTAATAGCTATCGCCCACCTCCACTTTATAAATAGTGCCGATGCTGCCGGTCATTGTCAGTGTCTGGAAAGCGTCGTTTTGCCCGGCCGTAACATCGCCCGGAAAACCGTAGGTCACAACGCCCTGCCCTTCGACGCTGTATTGGTCAACGGGAAGAAGCTTTGCGTAAGGAAAAGATGCCGGAACTGAAGTTATTCCAAAATTCGGACCGTCACTGCTCACTCCCGTTATTTTGAGAATGGCGAAATCGGCGTAGGACGATTCAACGTCACTCAGCGGCAAAGATGACGATTCAAATACCGGCTGCGCCGAATATGCCAAAACCGGAACCCTGACCAGCGGATTGATGGCCCTTATTTCTTCGACTGTCGGCAAATGAGTGCCCTGCGGCAGCTGCCCGACATCGCAATGGTCGAGATTGTATTCCGCGCCGCTCGCATCCTGCTGAACGACTATGTGCCTGTTAGTCAAAATATATCCTTTGCTGTTAACTATCACTCCCGAACCTCTGACTAAGAGAGTTATTGTCGATGTTGCGCCACTGGATGTTGCGGAGTCCGGAGGACCGAAATAGCACAAAATGCCGACGAACGTTTCCGGGTCGATATTTATTTCCGGAGGCAGCGGATTTGGTATTTGAATGGGCTGCTGAATCACTATTGGTTGCGTTGTAATAACAGCCGGGCTTATGCTTTTCGGCTCCGCAACCGCAACGGTTTTCGGCGCCACTGCTGGTTTGCTTTTTTGAACCTGCGGCGCGAAAGCATTTTGTCCGATGGTACTCGTTGATATTTTTTGCGTTGAAGATTGCTGGACTTGATTCACTATCGCAGGCGCGGCAACTTCAGTAGGCTGAACCGGCTTATGCGAAAAAAATCCGGCTATGGCAATAACGCCACCGGTTATTATGACAACCGCTCCTTTAATTATGTAATTTAAAAAATCCGGCATTGCCTCTAATAGTAAACTTTTGGAAAAAATTTGGAAAATTAAAAAGGGCCGCGTTCTTATGCCGCGTGCCCTTTGCTCTCGCCATATTAACTGGCGACTATGAAATATTCTGAAACGGTAGGGCACCACTTCCTGTGGGTATTGTCCCGCCCTCCGCAATACAAGCACTGTTGATTTTCTTGAGAACCTGCTGGCACTGTCATTGAATGGATGATATAGCAGCAGAGCCACGGAAATGTAAATGCGCGGTCGCCTTCAATCACATATCTGTTTCGCCACCAGGTCACGGCTTCGTATGAGCCGAGCGCAAAGAGCCCATTGATCCCTGCGGCCGGATCCACCTGGAATATTCCGGGAAAAGACATTTCGGCGGGCAAAATTGCGCCCACCCAAGCCCTTCTGACCTCTTCGGGCTCCCCATATTGTTGTATCGGGGCTCCGGTAATTCTAATCAAGAAACGCGTAGTATCCATTTATTTGCCTCGCTATGGGTTATGTAAAACAGCCACCAGCCAGAAAATTCCGGCGGATATGAAGGTATCGTATTAAAAAACAGCGGTAAAAAGCAAGTAGTGCGCACACTGCGAAGCCTTGGCGAAGCAGTGGAGATGGGCGGAATCGAACCGCCGTCTAAAGATATCTTCGCTGAATCATCTACGAGCGTAGTTCTAATAAATTAGAGCGATTTTGCCCCGATTTTTTTAGCCAAGTTTCCCCGAAGGCGCAAAAACATGACGAGTCCCCTTGTATAAGACCGGATACTCGCCTAAGAGACACAGGCGGACCGATCCTCAGGCATTACGCGAAAGCGAATGCAGGAGCTGCAACTCTTTGGTTGGCAGTTATGTATTTTTGCGAGTTAACGAGGTCGCACTCGGCTCGCCGGTTCAGGATTCGTCTTTATCGAAACCAGTCATCCCCAGCCGACAAATAGTACCATAAACTCCATAAAAATCAAGGGAACCCTTTATTTCCAAGGGGAAACCCGCAAATATTGATCTCGTTAGAAACAGGTCGCCCCAAGACGGCCGTAGCCGCGCCTCCGGCGGGGCGGTTTCTAACGGGATTGACAAAATAGGCAAAATCTGCTATTCTTTCAACGTTTTAGATTGATTCCGCAACTTCACAAGCACGTTCGCGTGTATTGATTATAGGAGAGGAGAATCATGACCAAGCTCAATTTGGTAGCGGATTTATTGTGGGTGATCTTTGCGGGCTTCCTGGCATATTTTGCCTTGAAGTTCGATGCCCGGCCCTTCGCCAGCGTGGCTATCGACAGGGTGATGCAAGTCGCCCTTTTCATCGTCCCCACCGGCGTGGCTATTGGCTTCGCCAAGCAAAGTATCAAAGACCTGGCAACGCTTCTGCGGGAGGGCGCAAATGGCTACCGCTGAAGCGACCTACGTCAACAACGCGTGCAAAGAAGCCGCCATCCGTGTCCGGGATGTAGAAGTAAAATTCCGGTATATGGAAGGCAGGCTCAAGGTCGTCAGCCGGATGAATTTCTCCGGCGGCAAATCGACAGGGCTATCGGCTTCGGAATACGCCGAAGCGCTGACCTTGGCGGCCCAAAGTCTCGGCATAAGAATAAAACTGAGACGCGCCGCATAGAACCAAATGGAGCTCGCCATGGCTCCTCTTCAGGAAGAAGTCCCGGCTCCGCAGTGATGCGTCCGGGCATTTTTTTTGTTATCTTTTGGATATAAAAATGAGAACAACCCTCCGTAGCCTTGGTGAAGGAGGGTAAACTAGATACTTCGACTTCGCTAAGCATCAATCATAAGCACGAAAATTCGTGCTTATGATTGACAATTTTCGCGGCAAATATTACCATAATCTGGCACTCGAACAGGAAAAAAGTTTTCAATCCCTCGCATAAAAATTATGTAAGGGACAAGTAATCCCATAAAACCGAGAATCAACAACGAAATAACCGCGCCCGAAATCAGGGTCATAGGAGCCGACGGTGAAAACATCGGCGTACTGCCCAGGGAAAAAGCGCTGGAACTCGTAAAACACGGCGAGGGTATCGACCTGATCGAGATATCTCCCAATGCGAAGCCGCCGGTGGCCCGCTTGATGAGTTTTGACAAGTACCGGTATATGCAAGGTAAAGCGGAAAAGAAGGCGCGTCTGGCGCAGAAAACTGCCGAACTCAAGCAAATTCAGATAAGCGTGCGCGCGGCCAAAAACGACCTCCTCATAAAAGCGAAGCAGATGGATAAGTTCCTCGGAGAAGGCCACAACATAGATGTGATGATGAGGCTGAGAGGAGCGGAAAAATACAACAAGCCAAGAGCTTTCGCTAAACTCGACGAATTCATGAAAATGATAACTGTCGAGCACAAGAGGCTCGGCGAACCGAAATTCGGAGGAAGAGGAATGATATTGCCGGTAGCGCCGGTTATAAAAAAATAAATTTTACCAAATACGAAATAGTACGAATATACGAATTAAAATTAGTACATTAGTATTTATTGGTATTTCGTAAATATAAATAAAAATATGCAAAAGAGTTTCGCGAAAAGAATAAAAACTACCAGAACCGGAAAATTCGTCCGCCGCTCAATGGCGGTCAATCATTTCCGCACCAGGAAATCGACGAACAACATAAGGCACAAGCGAAACACGCGCGGGCTCGATTACCCGGCTAAAAAAATCCTTGATTATGCCCAGACTGTCGCCTAATACACAAATTTGCTATAAGCTATTAGCCATCAGCAACAACAAATATGCCAAGAGTAAAAAGAGGAACAATTCAAAACAAGAAGCGCCGCGCCATCCTTAAGCACACCAAAGGATTCCGCTGGGGAAGAAAAAACAAGGAGATAGCAGCCAAAGAGGCTTTGCTCCACGCCTGGTCCCGCTCTTTCCGCGGACGCAAGGAAAAGAAGCGTACATTCCGCCAGCTCTGGAACGTCCAGATAAACGCAGCCGGCAGGCTCCAGGGAACGACTTACGGCAAGCTTATCGCCGCGCTTAAAGCCAAAAAGGTAAAACTCGACAGAAAAATATTGGCCGACCTCGCAAAAAATGACCCGAAAGTTTTTGCAAAGGTAATCGAATTCGTCCAGAAATAAATAAGAATTGGATTGGAAAAGCCGTACGCTTAAAGCGTACGGCTTTTTTGATTCTTTGCCGAACTTACCAGCCTTGTTCGCGGGCAAATTGCTCCGCATCGCTGCGGTCGCCCGCGCAATTCAGCTCGGCGTCGATTTCGAAATCCGGATCTTCGACGTCATTCGGCGAAATGCCGGACTTACCGTCTTTGACCGGCTGCACTCGCTTTGGTTTCTGCGTTCCTTGCGGCAGTTTTTTGACCCCATCGCGTATTACCTTGGTCATAGCGTCTCCTTTTCCTGAAAAGTTGTTACAACCAGCCATATTTCCGACGCATCCTTTCTTCCTCGCGTCTGATATTGCCTGGAAACTTGCCGGCTGTAGGCAATTTTCCCTTTCTCTGCGCAACGCAGACGGAACATGTACCGGCGCCATTGCAACGGCATACCGACATGAAAACTTCTTCGTGTACATTCGCTTTTGGCCTTTCTTTGCCTTCTGCGGCCTGTTTCGAGTACAGCTGTTTTCGGCGTTCCTTTTCACTCATTTTTTCCCCCTTCTTTCCTTTTTCGCCCGTACGCCTGACTTGTTTCTGAAAAGTGTTTCCGCCTCCGCCTTGATGCTGTTGTCCTGCGTGCACTTCGGTTTTTTTGCCCATGGCAAATCTCCTCTTTATGTCCGCATCCGGATTGATGGATATTCAGTTATCGAGTACCACAGCTATTAGAAATACTATAAAAACGGGAATAAATCAAAAAACTAAAGCGCTCCCTCTTCCTTGAGGATTGCCAGTTTTTTATCAGCTCCCCTGTTATAGCCGCCCGGCTTGCCATCGCTCCTGATGACGCGGTGGCACGGAATTGCCGAATTGTAATTTTTGTTCAAAATATTGCCGACCGCGCGGAAAGCCTTTGGATTGCCTGCCAGCCTGGCTATTTCCTTATACGTTGCGGTTCGGCCTCGCCGTATTTTCTTCACGGCGGCGAGAACCCTGTTTGTGAATCCCGTTAGAGGCAATGATTTTGGATTTTTCATTAAATGCACTATGTATCCTTCAAAAACTTATTTCTGCTGATGCTGTTGATTTACGGTCGCCATTGGTGACCTGCCTCTAACGGGATGAATGTAATCATAAGCCTGTTTTAATATTTTTTGGTTTCCTTTGTATTTGACCATTATTTTCATCGCTTCCGGATACAGGAACCACGCGTATCCCTGGTGTTCGGAAGAAACTTTTATATTGGGATTCCTTGTTTCGGCAAGATAAAAAATCACTATTTTGAATATATTCTGCGGCTCTTCTTTCATCTGCTCTTTGGTCAGGCGGGAAGAACCGGGACGATCAAATCGCCTGCGGAAAGAAAATTTCTGGTAAACCTTGAAATTACTCACCATCCTCAAATCGTTTTTCCCCAAACCCGCCTCTTCTTTTGTTTCGCGAAAAGCCGCTTCAAGTGATCTTTCCTCGGATTCTATTTTTCCCTTCGGGAAATTCCAATAATTATGCCCGTGATAAAGGAGAAGGAATTTAATCCCCTCTGCCTCTTTCCTGAAAACTATGAATCCGGCCGATATTTCTTTTTTATATTTTTTTTCAGGCGTCTTTTCCGTCATTTAATAATATTTACGAAATACTAATATTTACTAATATACGAATCATAATATATTTGCGAACCTTTTGAAATAAATTAGTATATTCGTATAATTTCGTATTTCGTAAATTACTTGAGGAAACTCAGCATTTTTTCAAGAGGCCATGCATTAATGACATCTCCTTTTGACGCCCATCCTCTTCTGGCCTGAGCTATGCCCAACTCCAAAAATCCGACCTGCCTCGCGGAGTGCGCGTCCGAGTCGATGCTTATCTTCACGCCGGCTTCAATGCATTTTCTTATGTGTTCGTCTTTTAAATCGAGCCGATTCGGTTCGGCGTTGGCTTCCAGGATTGTCCCTGTTTTTTTAGCATGGGAAATTATTTCATCAATATCGACTTTGTACGCCTCGCGCCTGTTTATCAGCCGCCCGGTCGGATGGAAAATAATATCCACGTTCGGGTTGGACATCGCTCTTTTTATCCGCGCCGTCTGGTCCGCTTCCGAAAGATTGAAAAACGAATGAACGGATGCTCCGACAACATCAAGCTTCGATAAAACGCTGTCGGGCAGGTCCAATGTTCCATCCTTGAGAATATCACACTCGCTTCCCTTCAATATTTTTATTTTTCCGGCGAATTTTTTATTAAGCTTGTCTATCTCTGCCATCTGCTTGAGTATCCTTTTTTCATCCAGCCCGCCGGTCATCGCCAGGCGTTTCGTGTGGTCTGTAATTGCGATATATTTCAGCCCGGCGGCAATGCCCGCTTTCGCCATATCGTCTATAGAATCGGAGCCATCAGTCCAATCCGTTTGCGTTTGCAAATCGCCCTGCATATCGCCGTATCCGACAAGCTGCGGTATTTTGTGTTTTAGTGCCAGCTCTATTTCGCCGGTGTTCTCCCTCATCTCGGGCTCGATGTAATCCATGCCGAAAGCTTTATATATTTCCTCTTCGTTCTTTCCCGCTACTCTTTTTTCTGTTTTTCCTTTTACGGAAAAAAGACCGTATTCGTTCAACTTCCATCCTTTTTCGATGGCAATTTTTCTCAAAGCGACATTATGGTCTTTTGAACCGGTGAAATAATTCAGCGCGGCTCCGTATGACTCCGGAGGCACAACGCGCAAATCCATGTTCAATCCGGAAGAAAGTTTTACCGATGATTTCGTTTCGCCCGAAGCGATAACGTGGGCGACTTCGGGCATATTGGTAAAGTAATAAATTGCCGCAGACGGCTTTTTGGAAATGACCAGGATATCTATGTCGCCTATTGTTTCTTTCCTGCGGCGCATCGAGCCGGCAACCACAGCTCTTTCAACGCCGCTAACTTTTTTAAGGCGTTCTTCTACCATTGAAGAGAACGGCAAAACGCTGCCTAAAAGAAAACGGCCTCCGGATTTTTTAAGAAACTCTATGCCGGTAAGTATTTTTTGTTCGCTTTTTTCTCCAAATCCTTCAAGTTTTTTTATCTTTCCTGACGATGCAGCCTTCTCAAGGTCTCTTATGTTTTTGACGCCTAGCTTTTGATAAAGTTTTTTTATTGATTTCGGCCCGAGTCCTTCAATCCTGGAAAGTTCCGACAAATCTACCGGAGCTTTTTTCTTGAGCTCTTCATAATATTTGGCATGGCCGGTTTTAATAAGTTCTTCGATTTTTTCGGCAATGGAAACGCCGACTCCGGGAATTCCTTCAAGTGCTTTCAGCCCGCCGCTTTTATAGATTTCTCCAGCTTCGTCTTCCAGCTCTTCTACTGCAAGCGCCGCTTTTTCATAAGCACGCGGCTTGAAAGGTACGTCCTGCATTTCAAGATATTCGCCTATCTCGCGCAGCACTCTTGAAATTTCAGAGTTCGACAGCGCCATTTATTTTGGATAACACCATTTATTTTATCAGATCGTGTTGCTCTTTTATCACCAGCGGAGCCGTAGTGCTTTTCGGGAAAACTATGTCCGGCGAAGTTACGAGAACAAGAACCGCTATCATGGAAAAAGCCGATGCCATGATGAAAACGGGATAAAATCCGAAATTTTCTGCGACGATTCCGCCGATAAGCCCTGTGATTCCCGCAGAAAGGCCTACTGACGTGCTATCCAAAGACCAATCAAAAGAAATCCTGTCTTTATCGAGATGCCGTGAAAATATTCCCGACCATGACGGCGTATAAAGCGAGAAAGCTATCCCGTGCAGCATTTCAACCAAATAAAGCTGCCAAACTTCTTTGACCAAGGTGTAGGAAAACGCCGCGAATGAAGCCAAAAGAAGCCCGAGAACGAGTATGAAAAAATCATTATGGTATCCCTCGTTGCGATGATTGCGGTCGATGTAATTCGCTATCGGGAGCTGCAAAATGGATTTAACTATAAGATATATTGCAGCCGCTATTCCGACCGTCGTGAGAGTAGCTCCGGCAACGTTCCTTATCACGAAGACGGGCAGGATAGGGCCTAGAAAACCCCACCCGGCAAAAAGCGCCAGGTCTATGAGGACGAAATTCCGCACCAAACGACCGATTTTAAGGTCAACATTTATTTTTATTTTCATAATAATGTTTTATTTGCTCTCGTCTGGCTCGAATTTAAACCCTGTGCCGTCAAAGGATATTTTAACACTGTCTCCCCGCTTTATCTCTTTATTTAGCAGTTTCTCAGCCATAGGCGCGCGTAGATTTTCCTCTATCGCCCTTCTTAGCGGGCGCGCTCCGAACTCGGGCTGATAGCCTATTTTTGCAATCTGGTTGGCTGCCGATTCGTCGAACTCCAATTTTATTCCTTGCTCGCTTAAAGTTTCGCCGAAGTCCGAAAGATTTATCCTGGCTATCGCGGAAACGTCTTTAGGCGACAAGTCCTTGAACACGATTACTTTCGAAAAGCGGTTTATAAGTTCCGGCTTGAAAACATCCGTGAGCCTTCTCTTGAGATATTCGGCGATATTTTCCATCTTTTCTCCCTTGGAAAGCGAATCATTGATTATGTCTGAGTGCGCATTAGACGTGGCTATTATTATGGTATTTTGAAAACCGATTGTACGCCCGAGATTGTCAGTCAATCTGCCGTCGTCGAATACCTGAAGGAAAATATTCAATATGTCAGGAAATGCTTTTTCGAACTCGTCGAGAAGAATGAGGCTGTAAGGCTTTTTGAATATCGCGTCCGTCAAAGCCCCGCTTATTCTGCCGTCCGGCGAGCCAATGAATCTGAAAAAACTTTCCCTATCCTGGTATTCTGTCATATCGAACCTTACCATGGCGTCTTCGGAGCCGAATTGTATCCTGGCAAGTATTTTGGCAAGCTCTGTCTTTCCGACTCCGGTCGGACCCACGAAAAGAAAACTCGCTATAGGGCCGCCCTTTCTGGAAAGTCCGCTGCGGTATTCGCGCAACGACGTGCTTACGGCTTTGACCGCTTCTTCCTGGTCGATTAAGCGCTTGTGTATCGTATCTTCCATATTGAGCAGTGCTTCCGCTTCGGCCCCGCTGGCTTCGTGTATCGGAATATTCACTTTCTCTTCCGTGGCTTTGACCACGTCTTCGCGAGTCAGATATTTTTTGCCTTCCCTGCGCGCGATTATCAGCGAATCTTTCAGAAGTTCTTCCGCATTGGATGGCAGAAATTTGAGCGCCAGATATTTTTCTCCGAGCGTCACTGCCGCTTTGATAGCCGCGAAACTTATTATCACGCCTGATCTTTTTTCCAAAAGAAGGCTTTCGTAAACAAGTATCCGCTGCGCGTCTTCCTCGCTGACTTCGTTGACTCTTATCACTTCGAAAATTCCGGTTATGTCGCTTCTGGGCTCTATTAGTTCTTTGAAATCTTTCGGATAGGTTCCCCCTATTATTGGAAGGGAATTTTCCTTGACTATGGGCATCAGGGCGTCGGCCGCCGACAAATAATTATTGCCGGAAGTTTTAACGAGGTTGTGAAAATCGGGGATGTAAAGAATAATGTTGCCAGCCATAAAAATCTCTTCGGTTATTTTCTTTATTCTATCCTGCATTTCTTCCTGAGAAGCTCCGGCAACCAGGCTCGCCACTTCCAAGCTTACCAGACGCTTGTCGAAAAGCGGCGACGGCACTTCGTCTTTTACTATCTGCCGCGCAAGATGCATAACCATCGTTCCCTTGCCGACGCCTTCTTCTCCGACCAAAAGCGCATTCGGATTTATCGGCCGGGAAAGAGTGTCTACCAGGCGCTGGTATTCCGACCCGTGGCCGATTATGAAACCGATTTCATTTCCTCTGGCCAAATCGGTAAGATCGGAGCTGAACTTGTCGAGCGTCGGCGTGGGGCGGCTTGTCCACGCCCTGTTAACCACGCGGTGCCGAAGCTGCCTCTGTGTTTCAAAGCTAAATCCCCCAAGGCTTGAAGGCAAGGAAAAGCTCCATTTCCTCTTAAGCGAGCTCAGGAGCATTGCCAACTCCAAGTCCGTGGCTTCAACCGAAAAAGTGTTGAAAACTCTGGTCATTTTTTTGTCTCCGACAAAGAACAGGCCGGAAAACAAGTCTGCCGTTTCTATGAATTGACGGTTGTTCAGAATGCTGCGCATGCCGGCATTAACCACTAATATCTCGGCCATGCTCAAAAGAGTTTTCTTATCCAAAGCGATTTCATCGCCGTCATGAACCATAAGTAAGGATATTTTATGTTCCATTTCTTCCGGTTCGAGATCCAGGCGCATGAGCCCTTCTCTTATTTCTTTCCTTGTCAAAAGTTCTTTTGCGGTTTCAAGGAACAGGTTGTTCTTCGAGAGCAGGCTTCTGTCAAAACTTTTTTCAAGCGCGGAATATGCCACAGGTGAAAGATGTCCGGCGAGATTAATGCGCCCTTCCTCTTCCATTTCCGAAAAAGGTTTGTCGCCTTCGCCGTAATGGAAAATTATGTCCGCAAAAAACAGGAGTATCAGGACCCCGAGTAGCTTGAGCCGCGTAACATCCGAAAATACCAATGTTAAGCCGGCGACCAAAAAAACTATGTATGAAACATAACTCGCGATTCTTATAAAAATGCGGCCGCCAAGCGTCATCAAAAGGCGCGGCTCCCTGAAATATAATTCTATTTTTTTGTTATCTGATTCCGAGGACATATAAAATTAAAATTATTGGCGTTATAAGCCAAAAAATATATATAGTCATAAAAACCGCGACTACCAGTAAATAAACAACCGCGCCTATGAGCGCCCTGCCGGTTCTGAAAATGATTCCCAATATCCTGCCTATAAAGGTGTAATCTTTGAAAAGCGGCTGGAAAAAATATTTAAGCGTGACACGCAAGGCTATCGTCTGGTCGAGCCGTTCAAGAAACGATACAAGTTTATGAAAAAAAACTCTGGAGGCATCAAAGTACCAGTGATGAAAAAATATGTAAATATGATAGAAAAAGCGCCTAGTCAGATATGTAACCGAAAAATTCATATCTGATATTATATCACCGCTTTGAGTTCATGTCTGGGCACTGACTGGCTTGCGTTCCTACTTTGTTGCGTTGTATAACGCCATAATTTCAGCTGCGCTCAATGCTCTATTGTAAATGCGGACGTCGTCGAGTTTCCCGTTATATCTGTTGCCACCCATGCCTCCGAGCTCCAATGGGCTGGCAGTATCGTCAAAAGTGCCTAATCCCGCTATTGAAACCGAGCTCCCATAAACTCCGTTTGAATATTCCTTCACTACATCCGCATTTCTGTCTATTACCCAGGTGTAATATATCCAGTTACCGCGCGCGACAGAGGCGGCGTATGAACTAACTCCGCAACTTGGACTGCAAATCCGTGAACCATCGTCCACAAACATCCCGGGAGAAATCGGATTACCCGTGGTCCAATGTGCAATCCCATAACCTACGCCGCTGTAACCATTACCCTTTCCAAAGCTCCAATAAGGGTTGACTGCTCCTGTAGGGAACTGCATCCACAATGAAACGGTAAAACTGTTCGTGCCGAAATGAAGCGACGTAGAATCAGGTATATTCACATAGTTACCAAGGCTAGAATTAAACTGCCCCGCCCCTCCAATCTTCCCAGTCGTCCACTGGCTGCCAAGCGTACCATTCCACGTCCCCGTATTCCCATTCCCACTGGAATCCTGCGTAGATGTCCCTTGTCCCTCGTCGAACTTCCAATAGCCTACCAGCCCATTGGAGCTGAACAGGGGTGAAAGGTTAAGGTCTGAGCC
>DATKTR010000028.1:0-32916 GCA_035531015.1 Minisyncoccota bacterium
TGCATGAAGCTAAAAAAGCTTTGGCCACTATTATTTTAAAGCGTTCCGACGAACCACAAAACGGAGATTTGGCAGAGATTGACCCGAAAACTTCAAAAATAATTCACTGGTATCAGCGGCCGCATGATTTTAAAGATTTTAGTGAAAATATGTTTTTGAACTCCGGCATAGACGTGCTTTCAAAAAAAATAATAGAATTCATTCCAGAGGGCAAATCAAGGCTAGACATAGATATTTTGCCGGAACTCGTAAAAAACGGAGAAGCGATATACGGATTTCCAACGGATGAAAAAATTCTGGATATAGGAACACCGGGAAAATACGAATATGCACAAGAATGGTATGAAAAACAAAAAGGCATTATTTCTTGATAGGGACGGCGTAATCTGCGAAGCATTGCCGCGCGGCCAATATTTGACGCGTTGGGAAGAATTCAAACTTATGCCTGGTATAAGCGGGTTGATAGACGAAGCAAAAAATAAGGGATATTTGGTTATTGTCATTACAAATCAGCCGCAGATTTCAAAAGGCATAGTAAGCGAAGCGGAAGTGGCCTTGATCAATAATAGAATGAACGAGTTACTTGATGGGAAATTGGATGCGATTTACCATTGCCCGCACCGGAATGAAGACAATTGCGATTGTCGCAAGCCAAAGCCGGGAATGCTTTTGGAAGCCGGAAAGGATTTTGAAATCGATTTTTCTGCATCGTTTTTTCTTGGAGATGCCGATAAAGATGTTAAAGCCGGTCAAGATGCCGGCTGTAAGACGATATTTTTAAAGAACGAACATAATGAAGAAGAATTAAAAAATTGCAATCCCGATGTCGTCATTGATGCATTGGAAGAAGCAATAGAATTTATCTAAAAATAAAAACGCCACCCGGTAATCCTCTTTTGGATTATTGTATCCGGGTGGTCGTTGATTGCTTAACCATCTCGCTCAGGTACGTCCGAGCAGAAAGTCCCTTGTGGCTTCGTGTGGCCACGGCAGGACAAACGGAGTGCCGACGTCGAGTGCCGCGAACTCACTCCCGCCCCAGTTGTTTAAAATGGGAGTGTAGCGAGCGTACCACTCCATCTCGCTGTGAAACGCGAAGAAGAGGCAGTAGTCGGGCTTACAGAACTTCTTGTTGAAGATTTCGACAAGCCGGCTGCTTTCTTCAGCAAGATTGTTTGCCAAGTAGTCGGAAAAACGCATCCGTTTTTTTTGGACGATGAGCGCCTGTCCCGCGCGTACTCCGCACAGGTAGGTGTTGAGCCTTTTATTATCCCAGAGCTTGACAGCATCGTCGGGAATTATAAGCGGCTTCGGTTTGTCGGCGGGGCTGGTTATGTGCCAGTGGTGATGTGCGAAATTTTGTCCGGCGCCGTAACCGATGTGAGTGTAAATCCAGATCGGATAAAGCTGCTGCTGCCTGGTGCGCAGAACATCGTCGATTGCAAGTTGCAACATCCCAGCGAGCACGGTCTCTTTTCCGCCGAGCGACCATAACTTGTCAATCGGCCAGCAGTTGGTCGGTATCAACAGTCTATGGTACGGCCACGGCGTGTTGCTGTTCCTGAAGGTTTTCCAGCCGTCTGCCGGGAAATGCTCATCGAGCTGTTGCCGCGAGCAAAGCGGACAGCTGGCGTGGGTTTCCGATACTTTAAGGCGAACCTGCCAGGGACGCTCCGTTTTCACCGCCGTTCTAGTCCCGCCGCTCAATGTCGAAAGTCCGCCGGGTGCTGCCTGTATTATTCCAGTCATTGCAAGCTCCTTTCCGCGGCACACCGCGAAGTTAGTTTATCGGTGTATTAGTATATCAATCCGCAGGTTTTGGAGGTCTGCGAAACTGCGCCAATTTAAGCATAAAATTGTTGATTTGCCAAAGAAATTTTCTTGTCACATTATTCATAATTCATTATTCTTTATTCATGTTAAAAGTATCCATATTAATGGCCACGTATAACCGCGCGGGATTAATCGATTCCGCCGTGGAAAGCGCGCAAAAACAATCTTTTAAAGACTGGGAGCTTATAATCGCCGACGATGGTTCGGTTGATAACACTAAAGAAGTTGTCTCGAAATTGCTCGAAAAAGATTCACGAATAATTTATACGCGAAGCGAGGTTAATCAAGGAATTTCAAAGAATTACAATCGCGGTCTCCGCTTGGCAAAAGGGGAATACGTAGCAATGCTCGATGATGACGACCCGTGGTGCGACCCGGAAAAACTGGAGAAACAAATAAAATTTTTGGATAAGAATCCGGAATACGTGGGCTGTGGCGGAGGGATGATAGTCATAGACGGAAAAGGTAAACCCGCCCGCCTCGCAAGCGAGAGTGTTGCTGGCAGGGAAATTTACAGGTATCTTAAGCCGGAAACCGATGAGGCCATCAGAAACAAAATGCTTTTCGGTAATCCTATGGCCAACAGCACCACTATGTTCCGCAGAAGCGCCGGAGAAAAAGTCGGCTGGTACGACGAATCAACGCGTTATTCGGGTGACCGCGATTTCTGGCTAAAAATGGGACTTATAGGAAAACTTTACAATGCCCCTGAATATTTTTCATACTATTTGCTCGCCAACGACAATACTTCGGTAAAAAAAGCCAAACCGCATTTGAAGGCGTCTTTAATGATAATGAAACGGTATAAAGAAAAATATCCGCACTATTTTTTGGCGCTTATTTTCAATGAGCTTCAGTATTTTTACGCGTTCATTCCGGAATCCATAAGGAAAAAAATACATCCTGCGCTTGCCAGAATAAAAAGAAAGCTCGCCGGCTAAAATTAAGAATTATTCTCTGCCGGTAAGAAGTATTGCTTTTACTTCCGCGAAGAGGTTTTCCTTGAGCAGGTACAATATCGCGATATAAACTGCGCTTGCCGCCACGAGCGCGATTAAGATATTTATGCCGATGCCGAGAATCGCGTAAAGAAACAGCGCCGAGCCGATTGCAGCCCAGAAAGATTTCCCTATCCCGAGGCTCAAGTTGATGTGGATTATTTTCCAGGCGATGAACCACAAATAAGAATCCGCGATTATAGACGATATCAGTGTCGCCACTGCAGAGCCGTTTATTCCGTATTTCGGTATCAAAAGAAGGTCAAAAGCAACGTTAAGAAAACCGCCTATCGCGGAGTAAAGGATAAGTATCTTCTGTTTGTTATAAACGAAAATAATATTGCTCAATATTGCGGCGACGAAACTGAAAGAAAGCGTGAGCAGAAGTATCTGGAACGACGGCGCTGCCGATGCGTATTCCTTGCCGAAAAGAAAGTCTATTATTTGCGGCCCCCCGACTATTCCCAAAAAAGCCACAGGCAATGAGAAAGAAAACGCGAATTTTATTATTTTTTGAAGCGCGGACCTTATTCTTTCTTTTTCTTCATTCACGAATCTCGAGAATATCGGCAGGGAGCTCGAGGCCACGACTCCTGCGAAAATATAAAGGAGCTGTATTATCCTTATGGACGCGGAATAAAATCCGACATCGGCCGCTGAGCGGAACATTCCTATTATCAGGATGTCCGTGTTTAGCAGTAAAAGGCCGAGAACTCCGGAAATTGCGAACGGCCACGCTGACGATAATATTTCTTTAACGAGTGATTTCGAAAAATTGGATAACGCGCCTGCCAAGTCTTTTCGAAGCACGTAAAGCGTTGCCAGCAGGCCGGCAGCCGTTCCGACGGCATACGACAACGTGAAAGCCATAACCGAAGGCCGAAGATAAAGAGCGCCGAACCCGAATGCGACTATGGCTATGTTAGTAAAAAGATAAAGCCCGGCTTCAAGCTCCATTTTTTCGCGTGACCTTATCAGCGAGAATCCGAAGTTGCGGAGAGTGTCGAAAATAAGAATCGCCGCCATGATATTGAATAGCCGCGCCACGCCTGGCAGAGAAGCCAGTTTCGGAGCTATGAAGATAACTCCGAAAACAGCGATTATCAGCAGGAACAGCTTTATGAATAGGGAAGTGGAAATTATTCTGACCTGCCTGCCTATGTCTCCTTTGGCCTTGGCGCTTTCTCTTGTGAGAATGGAATCTATGCCTATGTCTACGAAAATGGTCAGGAAAGCCACAAGAGTAATGCCGTATGAAAAAAGACCCCAGCCGGCGGCTCCGAGAACGCGCGCCGCATAAATGATTATTGCCGCGCGTATGAGCCGGCCGCCTATGTTGCTGACTGCGAGCCAAAAAGCGTTTTTTGCGAAAGTCTGCCTGTTGGTCTGGTTGCTAAAGAGAAAGTTTTTTATGTGTTTGCGCATTTATATTCTTAATTATAGATAGCATTTTTTTTGCCAGAGCGCCATTTCTATAAAAATAAAAAGCGGGGAGTTAGCCCCGCTTTCAGATAGACTCAACCGTTTTTCCTATTCCTTCACCAAGTTTTGTCTTCGGGCGCCAGGCAAGTATCCTTCTTGCCTTATGGGCATGCAGCGCTGTTTTATAAACTTCTCCCTTGCGATGCGCCGCGTATATGGGTTCCGAAGTAAAGCCGAGTTTTTTGGCAATCGCGTCGAATATGTTCCTGTCGCTGACAGGCTTGCCCCATCCGAGATTTATAGTTTCATTCTTGCCTTTTTTGAGAGCCAGAGTGTTGGCTTCGACAATGTCGCCTACGTAAACATAATCGCGCGCCTTGGTTCCGTCTCCGAATATCGTTGGCCGCTTTCCCGATTTCATCAATCCCGTGAAAATGGCGACAACACCAGCTTCGCCTTTTGGATTTTGGCGCGGACCGTAAATGTTCGGATAGCGGAATATCAGATAGTCGAAGCCGAATTCGTGCGCGTGGAAGCGTATAGTTTCTTCTCCCAGCAATTTTGAAAATCCGTAAGGCGAAAGCGGAATAAGAGGAGCGTTTTCGCTTGCCGGTATTTTTTTGGGGCTTCCATAAATGGCGCCGCCCGTGGAAGCGAAAATGAATTTTTTGTTTTTGCCGCGGCCGTGTTTTCCGAAAGAAATAAGCATATTGACCGTGCCGATAACGTTGGTTTGAAAAACTGAAACCGGATTTTTTATCGATTCAATTACCGACGCCAAGGCAGCGTGATGATTTACGATATCCGGCTTTTCAACGCGGAAAATCCTGTCCATTTCTTTGAGATCGTTTATGTCGGCTTCATAGAATTTTGCCTTAGGATTTAAATTCCTCTTAAAGCCGGTCGAAAGATTGTCGATGACAACGACTTTATGCCCATCTTTTATGTATGAATCGACGATATTGCTTCCGATGAAACCCGCTCCTCCGGTTACGATTATTTTCATCCCGTTTAGATGCAGGTCGCGGTCGATCGCGTTACTGCACAGGTTTTTATTTTATTATTTTTCATCGACTTTGATTTTTGTAGATATTATTTTATGCGACCGCGGCCTCTAACGGGATTCATTTTTGATTTATAAAGAATGATTTCAATGTTTTAAGAATGATGGCTATGTCGAGAATCGGCGAACGGTTCTTAAGGTAGTAAATATCATACCTTAGTTTTTCGGCGGCATCTTCTTCGCTCGCGCCATATCGGTAGTTTATTTGCGCCCATCCGGTGACGCCGGGTTTTATGAGATGCCTGACGTCGTAATGGGGTATTTTTCCCTCAAGAACTTTCGTGAATTCCGGGCGCTCCGGCCTTGGTCCGACAAAAGAAATCTCCCCTTTAATAATATTAAACAATTGAGGCAATTCGTCGAGGTGAGTGTGCCTCAGAAAACTTCCCATTGCTGTTGCGCGCGGGTCTTTTTTGCCCGCCCACTTCGGCCCATTGGCTTCGGCATCGGTTCTCATTGTCCGGAATTTATAAAGAACGAACTCATTTCCATTCTCGCCTACGCGCACCTGCCTGTAGATAACCGGTCCGGCCGAGGTTATTTTAATCAGAATAGCTATCAATATTTCAAGCGGCAGCAGGACAATGCCGAGCGCCAGGGCAAAAACGAATTCAAGCCATCTTTTGAAATTATCGTAGAATTTTTCTTTCTCGACTATTTCGTCCAAGAACCATTCCTCGCTTATATCATCAATTGGAATTTTTTGGAAAATTGTTTCGTAAAACGACGGAATGTCGACAATGTCTTCTCCAAGCGTAAGCAGTTTGTAGAATATTTTCGCCGCTTCCGGTTCATTTTTGAAATATCTCGGTATGACGATGATGTCTATGCCGTTTTCTTCAATAAGCTTTTTCCATTCCGGAATTCCCCCAAGGGAAGAAAAATCTTCTTTGCTTTTTAGCCAAACAGCTGTTTCATAACCGAGCTGGGGATTGTCCTTTATGAAATCTGATATTTCTTGAGCGGAGCGGCTTGAGCCAACAAGCGCTATTTTTGTTTTGTCCTGAAAAGACGCCACTGTTTTATTGAAAGAGCGCCGCCAGACTATTTCAATAGCGGCAAACACGATAAGAAAGATTAATAGATTTGTTTTCGGCGTTATTCCGAAATAGGGGATGGTATAAAAGAAGAACATTGTCAGCGCGGCGTTGACGGTTATAGCCAGTGAAAGCGTTTTAAGGAACTCCATATTGTTCCGGAGGCGCTTGGGATCGTAAAGTCCGGCTATGTAAAAAACCAAAAGCCATGGCACGAAAATAATCGTGAAAGGCATAAGATGGCTGTCTATGAACATTTCAAAATTGGAGCCGTAGCGCAAAACAAGCGTCAAGAAAAGGCTCAAATAAAGAGCCAGAATATCTCCGGCGATTATGAATATATTTTTTATTTTATTTGCCGGTTTCATCCTGTTAGAGGCAGGTCGCGGTCGACCGTGCTCCTGCGCTTATTTTTTTGTTTTATTGTTTTCATCGACTTTGATTTTTGTGAATATTATTGTACGCGACCGCGGCCTCTAACGGGATTCATAATGATTCTCAAGACGGTAATGCGGTTCCAGCCTGAGCACGTAAACATTAGCCAGGGCAAATGCGATTGCCCAGATTATGGAAGTTTGCCTGCCATATCCCCACAGCGTGCCAATAACAGCCATGAAACAGAACAATATTCCGAGAGTGTCTATGCGTATCTTCATATATAAAAGTTTCGAGTAGCCTGCCAGTTTAATTAAAAAAATATATTTTAGAGTCGCTATGATAAAGAGCAGCGTCGCCAGCATGGCGAAATTCAGCACCGAATTGAAATTGAAGACCATTAAGAACATGAATACGACCAATGCCACATCAATCAGTTTCTGCGTGGTATTTTCCGGCGTTATGCTCGCGAACGAACGTATGGAAAAATAGGTGTTGGTAAGCAGCGTCGCGTAAAACAGAATCAATGGCCACGATCTCGACCAGTCGATAATCGAACCGAGAGAAATAATACCGGCGGTTCCCAGGAAAATCGCTGCGGCTATGGCTCTGCTGCGCGCGTAACTTGTGAACCCCGAAGCGGCGCTTATCGCATTGCCGATTTTTGGAGAATGCTTTTCTGAATTCATCTTGTGTTTTTTGCGCCTACCTGAATTACCATTACCGCCGTCACGGGGCAGGCTTATCTGACATCTTGATAGTGTTCGGTGTATGGCTTTTTGAAAAAAATTTCCCAGGCATAGTTCACTCCGTAAACCCAGTATGTTTTGAACACTCCTTCCTTCATAAGGCGCCGTCCGGAACTCTGAACCAGAAAATCCATTTTGAAAACTACCTTCCCGAATTCACTAAGCTTTCTTGCTATATCGGTGTCCTCGCCATAAAAACTTATACTAGTGTCGAATCCGCCCATTTTTTCGAGCGTATCTTTGCGGGCAACGAAATTGCCCCCGAGTATCATATAGCCGACCATGCGGTAGGTGATTGGCGCGAACCACCAGCCATGATCCGCCAGGAGCTTCTTGAATTTCGGCATATCGTAATAATGCCTTGGTCCGCTTAGCGCGACCACGGACGAATCTTCGAATTCTTCAAAAACCGCGTCTATCCAGCCTTCGTTCAAAATGCAGTCGGCATCAATATACGCCAATAAGTCGCCGCTTGCTTCTTTGAGCCCTCTTTGCCTGGCATGCACCAAGCCTTTATTGGGTTCATCGATGACGCGGACATTCTTATGTTTTTTGGCCGTTTCGGCAGTGCGGTCGGTTGAGGCGTTGTTTATGACTATTATTTCCGCCTCTTTCGAACTCCTCTCCAGTTCCTTTTGAACGGAGGCGATGCAATTGCCGACGTAGTTTTCCTCGTTATGGGCCGGTATTACAAAACTTAGCTTCATCCCGTTAGAGACAGGAAGCGCTTCATTCTGTTTTTCAGATAGCGCTTACCCATGCCTGATTTAAGATACTTTTCTCGCGACCTTGCATCTGTGATGTTTTTGCAAAATTCTCCATATATTAGTTCAAAATGGCCTCTGCCTTTTGTCCAGCCAGTAATATTGGCACTATGCTCTTTGAAGCGCTTCCGTAAATCGTCAGTAAATCCTGTGTACCACACACCATCCTTTTTACTGCGTAAAATATGAACGTAGTAGTATTGTTTGTCTCTAACGGGATTCATTTTAAGGCCGGAATTCAATGGTTTTTCCGGTTGATGGCATTATAATCCAGAATCAATTTCAATAATACCAAAAATCGCGATAAAGGCCAATATCGCCTATATCAAGAAACAGGGACTACAGGATTGCGGCTACTTCGGATTATCGAGATGGATTTTAATGGCCTTTTCGTAAATTTTTTCCCAAGCTTTAGCTATGCTCTCTGAACCGAAATTCATCGCGAATTTTCTCGCTCCCTCGCCCATTTTTTTCCTTTTCTCTGGGTTCTTTAAAAGGAAAATTATTTTTTCCGCCAAAGCCGAAGGGTCGTCCGGTTCGATGAGTATGCCGTTGTTCTTATTTATGTATTCCGGCAGCGCCCTCGCTTTGACGCCGATGATGGGAAGCCCCGAAGCCATGGCTTGCATCATAACCATGCTTTGAGTGTCGGAGGTGCTGGTTATGGCGAAAAGTGAGGCTGCGTTGTAAGCCTCGGCAAGAATCGGTTTCTCAATGAATCCCAGGAATTTCACTGACGAGCCTACCCCGAGCCTTTCCGCGAGCGATTCAAGATCTTTGCGCGCGGTTCCGTTGCCGGCTATGGCTAGTTCCGCTTTTGGAAATTCTTTTTTAACGAGTGGCATGGCTCTTATTATCACGTCGATTTTTCTTTCAGGGGAAAGCCTGCCGGCGTGTATTATCGTATAATCGCCAAATCCGAATTTTTTTCTGAGCCAGTTTTTGTTTCGGAGAGGAGAAAAAGTCCGGATATCAACCGGGTTCGAAATTACGTGCGATTCTTTGCTGAATCCGTAAAATTTCATTTCGTCCACCACGGAACGGGAAGGGGCGGTTACGAGATCGCATTTTCCATAATACCAGTTTACATAGCGGAGCATTTTGTCAGCGACCCACTCGCTATCTATCGGGCTATATCTCACGAATTCGGTGACAGCGGTGTGGTTGGTTCCCACCAGCGGTTTTTTAAGCAATTTCGCCGACCAAAGCGCGAACAGCCCCACTCCGAAAAAGAGCTGGGTATGAATTACGTCCGGATTGAATTTTCTTACGCTAAAAGCTGCGAAAGGATTCGGGATGACGGCTCTGCCCTGGCCCGTGCCGGACGGATAGGGGACGGAGAACAGCCTTTGAATGCTTATGTTTTTGCCAAGGTCTATTTCTTTGCATTCCACTCCGACTCTAGCGTGGCATTTTGCCGGATAGCGCGGAACGTAAAAGCGTATCTCGTGCCCGCGTTCGGCGAGTTCTTTGGCGAGCGAAATTATCGAGTCCGAAATCCCGGAAATTTCCGGATAAAAATTATCTGAAAAAATGGCTATTTTCATCCCGTTAGAGACAGGTTGTCTAAAGACAACCGTAAATCAGTAGCCCTAACGACAACTGGCTTTTCATACATAAAATAAAGCATATATTTTGAAATCATAGAGTTGTTGTCTCTAACGGGATTCATGCCCTATAATTAATGTTAATGGAAAAATACCGCTTTGAAAATGAGGCTCAAGAACCCTCATTTGAAGAACAGTTCAAAAAGAGAGAAAAGATAGAAACCGACGGCGGAACGGTTGAAACCGTGGACATAAATCCGAATGCCGAAGGGGCTCCGTTTCTTATGGCTCCGGCTTGGGGTTGCACGATGAATGTTTATGAACCGGCCATCGAAACTTTGTCTAAGGGCAGAGGCTGGGACGACGAAGACGGGATTGAAACGCCGGGAGCAAAAGACGACGAGACAAAGAACAGGGTAATTTCGCTTGATTACGCGCGCTTCGGCGGTTCAGGTGTTTATCCTGAAAAAACTGCCCAAGAAACCTTCAGGAAATACTCGGAAGGAGAATCAAAAGAAGAAGCTGAAAAAACAGAAAAAGAAATCGAAAGGTTAATTAAAGAATCTCCGGAGGAGTTTATAAGAGAATCAATGGCTATACTCGGGGTTCTTGAAAATAAAGGCATTGAAAGTATCGATGTCATTGCGCATTCGGCGTCTGCGATAAGCGTTGTGCTTGCCGCACTTGTTAATCCGGAAAAATTTAAAAGCATTACTTTGTTTGGCGGAGCCGGCTTGAAAGGCAATGATACTTTTACCAGGCTGGTTAAAGGATTCGCAGGTCAGTTTAAAGGGCGTGCCGGCACGCCAAGCATGTCTACTATTCCGGTAACCGAAACCGAGAAAAAAGTTGGCGCAGTTGCTCAAAAGGAAGGTGCAAAATATTGGATCAATCCATACAGGGCTTTGATGGAAGGAATCGCCATATCAAAATCAAACAGCCAGATTCACGAGGTGCTTCGCATTCTCCATAAAAAAGGCGTAAGCATTTGTGTTATTGCCGGAGTGGACGATCCGGTTTTTCCTATGAAGGATATCCAAAAAATAGTAAAAGCCGATATGCTCGACGGATTTCTTTCCGTCCGCGGCGGACACGGCGCGATAGGAGAGCATCCGGAACTTTATATTGAAGCGATCAAGGGACTGGTTAAATCAATGGATAGAAAAAGGGAAAAGAAGATTTTGGAAAATAATCCCGCAGCGTAATCCGGAGATGACAGCCCGTTAAATTTTTTCCAGCTTCTTGGATATTTTTTCCGTAGCTTTTTTGTAAGCGTAGAAGATGGCTGCGACAACAATTATTCCGGCGAGCACGACGTACTCGGCGTTCTTTAAATAGCGAGACATTGAATCATAAACCTGCCCGAAGTAATAACCGATTATTATGAAAACGGCTGCTCTTACCAGTGCTATGGCGAAATTTATCAGCGTGAAATTTTTCAACGACATATGCGTTGAGCCAATTACCATCAATCCTGGCACGGGGAGTATCGGAGCGAGCTTTATCGCGGTAAGCGTTTTTCCGGGATGCGATTTTATCAGCTTTTCGAGCTTTTCGAGCCTTTCGCCCGACAATCCGAACTTACTCCCGTATCTTTCGACGATGGCGAGGCGGCTGAAATAGCCTATGGCGTAAAGAAGAAGGTCGACGGCGAGTTCCCCGAAAACGGCTATGCCGAAAATTACCCATATGTCGAAATAACCAAGCGCCGCCGCAAAAGCCGCCGCTGAGATTATTATCGGTCCGAACATGAACATTCCGATGAATGTAAGGAAATATCCGCCGGTTATGACCCACTGGAGCGCTCCGGAGAAGGTGACGACTTTAGAAATGCTTATTTCGCCGGATTCATTAGAATGATAAAATTCCGAATACGCGACCGCGGCTATGAGCATTACTATTACAATCGCCAAAGTGAGAAAATAAAATATTTTCATCCCGTTAGAGACAGGATGCGTTCGCAAAACGCATCCGTGATTCTACAGATATATTTATTTCCACGGCCTTGGATAATTTTTCAGTAACTATGTTCTTCATAGATTGGTTGCCTCTAACGGGATTCATCTTCATCAATGATAGCAGTTTTGACGGAAGTAGTCCGCCCTGGGCGGATCGCTGCCGCCAGGTTTTGAAAACAAACGTCAGTTATTGTATATTTTAACGTATAAGACAATGGCGCTTTTAAGCGGACACAAAGGATTTTGGACGGCTCCAAGAAGAAGGTCTCTCTACGAGGGAATTATTTTTTCCGTTATTGCTCTAATTGTGCAAAGTTTCGCCGGGCAGTATTCCGCCAAAAGCGCCACGAACATCGTCGGCGATCTTTTTTTGGATAACCTGCCGACGATAGATTTCACGCGGGTGCTGGTCGAGGGCGCCTTTCTGGTTACACTTATAGCGCTGACGCTCTTGATTGTTAAGCCGAAGCACATACTTTTTGCTCTTAAGGTTATACCCCTTTTCATAGTCGTAAGGTCTTTTTTCGTAACGCTTACGCATCTCGGAATCTATCCGAACCAGATAGTTTTGGGGAGTAGCCCTTTAGACAAGCTTTATCTTTTTTTGAATATGCAAGACGGATTTTTCTTTTCAGGCCATACCGGACTCCCTTTTCTGCTTGCTCTGATATTCTGGTATGAAAAGCCTTGGAGATATTTTTTCTTTACAGTGTCGCTTATGTTCGGAATAACGGTGCTTTTTGCCCATGTGCATTATTCGATAGACGTATTCGCCGCTCCGTTTATGACCTACAGCATATTCAAATTCGCCGAGCTTGAGCTTTTCAGAAAAGACTATGCTATAATGGTTGAAAATGTCTGACGGCTTTATCCCGCCATTCAACGAATAAAATGGAAAAGGAAAACAAAAACAGCAATTATATCCTTCCGGCGAGCATAATAGCCGCCGCGGTTCTGATATCCGGTTCGATAATTTATCTGGTAGGAAGTTCGAAAAACGGCACTGGTGGCCAGGCCGGCAACAGCGGCCAGAATCAGGCATCCGTGAGCGAAACGGTCCAGAAGCTTGGAGACAGGGACGTCATTCTCGGAGACGCGAATGCTCCGGTGACGATAATCGAATACGGAGATTACCAATGCACGTACTGCATCAGGTTCTTTGAATCGACCGAACCTCTTATCAGAGATAATTACATCAAGACAGGAAAGGTAAAAATGGTTTTCAGGGGATTCCAGTTTTTGGGACCGGAATCGACGCTTGCCGGGCAGGCGGCAGAATGCGCGAAGGACCAGAATAGTTTCTGGAATTATCACGACGCGATTTATACCGCGGAAGCAAAGGATGGCCAAGAGAATAACGGCAATATGACAAGAGATTTCTTCATCGGCCTTGCCAAGAATGTCGGATTGGATGTCGCCAAGTTCACTTCCTGCTATGACAGCGGCAAGTACGCCGATATGGTAACCAAGGGAACCCAGGACGCCGCCGCGCTCGGAGTGAATTCGACGCCGACATTTTTCGTTAACGGACAAATGGTCAACGGGGCGCTTCCTTACAGCCAGTTCCAGACGATAATCGATAACGCCTTAAAGGCGGCTTCCAAATAAAGAGACTAATTAAAAAATAAGCGTGCCGAGGCGCAGTTACTTTCCGCAAGAAAAGTATTTCGCCCGAAATAAAAAAGGGCGAAACAAATTTAAAAATCAAAATGGCTTTTGACAACAATCAAGGATTCAACCGCACCATGCACAAAGCCGGCGACGCCGACGGGTGCACGGGAGGCTGGTCCTGCTCGAAGTGCCAGGGACCGATAAACGAACTTCCGTTCGCTCCGGACCCTAGCAGGCTTGGACAACTTCTTTGCCGGGACTGCCACCGCGCAAGGAAAGAATCTTTCGGAAGGTAATACTTCGCTGCTGAACCAGGAGAGCCCCGCCAGTCCATGGACTGGCGGGGCTTTGACTTTAAGGGCAACGGCTAATAAAATGAGTTCCGTGGCACGCAACTACACACAACTCGTTCTAGGGATATGGATACTGCTTTCGCCGTGGCTTCTTGGATTTTCCAGCATTTCAATAATGACATGGAGCAATCTGCTCGCAGGCATCATACTTATTTTAACAAGCGTTTGGGCAATTTTCGGCGAGGCCGATGAAAATAAATAAAGGTCGTATTATCAAAATAAAAGTAAAATGCAAAAAGTAATCGTTTATAGCACGCCAAGCTGCGTTTATTGCAAAATGGCAAAAGATTTTTTCACAAAGAACAACGTGGAATATCAGGATTTCAATGTTGCTCAGGACGAGCGCGCCAGAGAAGAGATGATAAAAAAATCTCGCCAACTCGGCGTTCCTGTCGTAGATATTGATGGAGAAATTTTTGTAGGCTTTGACCAGTCGGGATTCAAGCAAGCTCTGAACATTAAGTAGCTCACGAATAAATCGCAAAATGCATATAATCCCGAAGATTCTCGAAAAATATTGAAGAGATATAAAAAAATGGTTCGGGATAAATTTGAGATGATGCATTATTTGAGATAAATTAGAGAAACATGTACGAACTAATAATCATTGGCGGCGGCCCAGCCGGGGTCGCCGCCGGAGTTTACGCGGCGCGCAAAAAAATAAAAACTCTTATCATAACCGATTCTTTCGGCGGGCAGTCTTTCGTTTCCGCAGGAATAGAAAATTGGATAGGAATAAAACTCATTTCCGGCTTTGACCTCGCCAAAGCTCTTGAGGAGCATATCCGCGCGCAGGAAGATATAGATATTGAAGGAGACGATAAAGTGGAGTCTGTCCAAAAGACCCAGCAGGGATTTTCGATAACTACTAAAGCCGGCAAGAAATTCGAAACCAAATATATTTTTATGGCGACGGGCAGCCAGAGGAGAAAGCTGGATGTTCCGGGAGAAAAAGGATTTGAAGGCAAAGGAGTCGTTTATTGTTCGATCTGCGATGCGCCGCTTTTCAAAGGTAAGGACGTGGCTGTCATCGGCACGGGAAACGCCGGCCTTGAAGCAGTGATAGATTTGTTCCCGTATGCCGAAAAGATTTATCTTTTTTCACGTTCGGAAAAACTAAGAGGCGACGAAGTCACTCAGGAAAAAGTTTTGTCTAACCCGAAAGTGAAACTTGTAACTATGACGGAAATAATTTCCGTTGAAGGGAAAGATTTTGTGACCGGAATCCAATATAAGGACAAGGAAACCGGCGAAGCAAAGATAATTCCGGTTGGCGGAGTTTTCGTGGAAATAGGGGCAGTGCCAAGCTCCGATTTGGTAAAGGACATAGTGAAATTGGACTCCCACGGCAATATAATCGTAGATCACAGGACGCAGCAGTCGTCCGACCCGGGCATCTGGGCGGCAGGAGACGTTACCGATGTTTTGTACAAGCAGAACAACATATCCGCGGGCGACGCAGTCAAGGCGATTCTGAACATAGACGACAGGATTCATAAGAATAAAGGCTAGAAAACTATTGACAGGCAAGGCTTATGAAGTCTAAACTAACGACGATTCAGGTCGAAATAAATTAGCAAATAGCAAAGGGCAAATAGCTAATAGCGAATTGTTAAATACCATTTGCGCTTAGCCATTCGCCATAAGCAATAACACTATGAACTTTAAACCACTGTCCAGCCGCGTTTTTATAGAACCGCTGGAAGAAGAAAAAACAACAAAATCGGGAATCGTCCTTCCGGAAACGGCCGAAAAGGAAAGACCGGTAAGAGGAAAAATTCTCGCGACAGGGCCGGGCAAGCTTAACGAAAAAGGCGAGCGCGTTCCGATGTCGGTCAAAGTCGGCGACACCGTTCTTTTCAAGAAATACGGACCCGACGAAATAGAAATAGAAGGGAAAAAATATCTGGTCGGAGAGGAAGAGGATATTCTTGCGATTCTGGAGTAATTGGAACTTGGTCATTGGAACTTGGTTTTTAAACCAATGACTAAAAACTAATAACTAATCACTAAAAAAATGGCTAAACAAATTTTATTCGATGAAAACGCGCGCGTAGCGCTCAAAAAGGGAATAGACAAATTGGCGCAAGCCGTAAAGATGACGCTCGGTCCCCGCGGCCGCGCCGTTGTCATAGAAAAAGGATACGGAGCTCCGCAGGTGACTTTCGACGGCGTCACCGTTGCCAAGGAAGTTGAACTTGAAGACAAATACGAGAATCTCGGAGCCGATTTAATAAAACAAGCAGCCGACAAAACAAACGACAATGTAGGCGACGGCACAACCACTTCGGTCGTCCTTGCTCACGCCATGATCGAGGAAGGCGAGAAGGCAATCAGCGAAAAAGGATTCAACGTTATCCAACTTGCCGAGGAACTCAAAAAAGCGTCTAAGGCTGTTATAGATGCGCTTGATGTACAAAAGGAACTTATAAACGACAACAAAAAAGTTCAGGAAGTGGCTACGCTTTCAGCTAAGGATGCTGAAATCGGAAAGCTTATCGCGGAAGTGATGGGCAAAGTCGGAAAAGAAGGAGTCGTTGCAATCGAAGACTCGAACACAATCGGCAACTCTTTCGAGATAGTCGAAGGAATGCAGTTTGACCGCGGCTATGTTTCGCAATATATGATAACCAACACGGAAAGAATGGAAGCGGTCGTCGAAGACCCGTACATTCTCGTTACTGACAAAAAAATATCATCGATACAGGAGCTTTTGCCGCTTCTCGAAAAACTTTTGCAGGCAGGGAAGAAAGAACTTGTCATAATTGCCGAAGAAGTCGAAGGAGAAGCTATGACCACCCTGGTTCTCAATAAGCTCCGTGGAATTTTCTCGGCGCTCGCGGTCAAAGCTCCTGGTTTCGGCGACCGCAGAAAGGAAATGCTGCAGGATATAGCAATAATTACCGGCGCTACTTATGTTTCCGAAGAAGTCGGCAAAAAACTGGAAAATGTTGAACTCACTGATTTGGGACACGCTCATAAAGTTGTTTCCAACAAAGACAACACGACCATTGTCGGAGGCAACGGAGACAAGAAAGTCATTGAGGAGCGCGTCAATCAGCTTAAAGCGCAGATTAAAAAGAGCGAATCCGAATTCGACAAGGAAAAAATTCAGGAACGCCTCGGAAAGCTTTCTGGAGGAGTGGCTGTCATCAAGGTAGGCGCGCCCGCCGAATCGGCACAGAAAGAACTGAAGCAAAGAGTGGAAGACGCAGTTGCGGCGACCCGGGCAGCCATGGAAGAGGGAATAGTGCCTGGCGGTGGGATAGCTCTTTATAATGTTTCTAAAATGATTACAGCTGGTGCCGCAAAGGAGAAATTGGATATAACTCAAGCGACTTTAGACATAATCTTGCGAACGCTTACTGCGCCGATTCAGGCAATTGTTGCTAATAGCGGCGAAAACTGGAGCAATGTTGAATCGAAGCTTGGAGATCGGGATGATGCAACTGAATTTTGGAAAGGATTCAATGCCTTAACTAATAAAATAGATGACCTAAAAACAGCCGGCATAATCGACCCGCTCAAGGTAACGAAAACCGCTTTTATGAATGCCGTTTCGGTCGCAGCCAACTATCTGACCGTTGGCGCTGCCATCACCAATATTCCCGAGAAGAAAGAAAAAGGAGAAATGCCCGGAGGTATGGGAATGGGCGGAGATTACTAAAAAGGCAATAATTGACGGCTATGGCAAAAGTCCCTCCAAACGGGGGATTTTTTGTTTCCGGTTGCAATCCTCGTTTTTAATGATAAAATTAACCTACTATGAGCACACTAAACATAATATTAATCGTTCTCGGAGTCGTAGTTTTATGGCTGGTTTTCTCTTTTAACCGCCTGGTAACGCTTCGCAACCGCGCCAAAGAAGCACTCTCGGACATAGACGTCCAGACCAAGCGCCGTTATGACCTCATCCCGAACCTGGTTGAAAGCGTCAAGGGATATATGGCGCACGAAAGGGGAGTTTTCGAGAAAGTAACCGAAGCCAGGACCCGGGCGATGAATGCGGGTAGCGGAAAAGAAAAGCTTGCCGCGGAGAACGCTCTCTCCGGAACTCTTAAAACCCTTTTTGCGGTAGCCGAGAATTACCCGCAGCTTAAAGCCAACGAGAATTTTTTGAGTTTGCAAAGCGAGCTTACCGACACGGAAGACAAAATCCAGGCATCACGCAGATTCTATAACAGCAATGTTCGCGACCTGAATACGGCCATACAGGTTTTCCCGACAAATCTTATCGCGAACACATTCGGTTTTTCGGCGATGGAATTTTTTGAAACCGAAAACGATGCGGAACGCCAGCCGGTGAAAGTAAGTTTTTAATCACGAATCACGAAAAACGTCTCGAATTCGATCGCAAATTATCTCGAATTAGGAAAAACGTCTCAAATTTGTATCTTGAAATATCACGAACGATATGGAGAAGATTGTTGAACGCGAGCTGAGCTACATTGTCTGCGGTGTCCTTTTTGATGTGGCAAGCGAATTAGGCGGAGGATATCAGGAAAAATATTATCAACGGGCTATCGCGAAAGGGTTCAAAGATAAAGGACTAAAATTTAAAGAACAACTTGCGATACCTCTTGAATTCCGCGGCGAATCTATTGGCCGGTATTTTATTGATTTCGTTATTGAGGGTCGTGTTGTACTTGAAATTAAAGCCAGCAACATGTTTTATACTCGAGACGTCAAGCAAGTACTTGCATATTTACAGTCCGCGAATATAAACTTAGGTATACTCGCTAACTTCACGAGATCCGGGTTGAAATTGAAACGTGTTTTAAAAGGGTTTAAACATTCGCGATAATTCGAGAATAAAGTTCGAGATATACTTAGTGATTATGGCCAACATTTATAACCAGCAGGAATCAAACATACACCGCACCTGGTTTTTATTCAGCGCGTTTTTGATTGTTGTCATAGCCATCGGCTGGGTATTTTCTTACATTTACGGCAACCCGGGAATTTTGTGGTTCGCCGTTATTTTCAGCGTCGGCTCGAGCATTTTTAGCTATTGGTATTCTGACAAACTGGCGCTTTCGATGGCCAAAGCCGTTCAAATAGACAAAAAAGACAATCCGGAGCTCTATCGCATAATCGAGAATCTTTCCATAACCGCGGGCTTGCCAATGCCGAGAGTTTACATAGCGCCCGGAGCGCAGATAAACGCTTTTGCCACCGGGCGCGACCCGAAACACGCGGCAGTCGCGGTGACGGAAGGCGCATTAAGCCGTCTGGATAAAACCGAGCTCGAAGGAGTAATCGCGCACGAGCTTTCGCACGTGGGCAACCGCGACATACTGGTTTCGACGATGGCAGTGGTGCTCGCCGGTATAATTTCGCTCTTAAGCGATTTTTTCCTGCGCTCCCTTTTCTGGGGAGGGTTCGGGAGGAGCAGGGACGACAGGGGAAACAACGGAGCTCTTCTTTTGATAGGCATCGCTCTTTCGATACTCGCTCCCATCGGTGTTATGCTGATACAGCTTGCCATTTCGCGCCGCAGGGAATCTCTTGCGGACGCATCGGGAGTTCTGCTTACGCGTTATCCGGACGGACTGATATCGGCTTTGCGGAAAATAGGAGCCGATCAAATGCCGCTCGCGACGGCCAAGGACTCGACTGCCCACCTTTGGATAGATAATCCGTTTAAAGGAGAATCGGTTTCATGGTGGCACCGTATGTTTATGACACACCCTCCTATCGAGGAGAGGATAAAAGCGTTGCAAGAAATATGACAAGAGACAAGCGACATGAAGCAAGATAAATAAATCAATGAAACACAAATTCGGAAAGATCATCGTAATTTCGCTCGGAGGCTCCATTATGTATCCGGAAGCCATCGACGTTTTATTTCTCAAAAAATTCAAAAAGTTTATTTTAAAACGGCTGTCGGAGGGCAGCCGTTTTATTATTGTCGCCGGCGGCGGGCGGATTGCAAGGATTTATCAGGAAGCGGCGCACAAAGTTTCAAAAATAACCGATGAGGACAAAGACTGGCTCGGTATCCATTCTACGCGGGCAAACGCTCATCTTCTTAGGACGATATTTAAAGATTTCGCTGACCCGGTGGTTATAGACAGCCGCCACAAAATAAAATCAATCAAATATCCGGTAACAATAGCTTCCGGATGGCATCCGGGCTGGTCAACCGATTATATTTCCATAGCGCTTGCGGAAGACTTCGGAGCCAAAGAAACCATTATTGCCGGAAAGCCGGCGCATGTTTACGACAATGACCCTCACAAATATCCCGAAGCAAAAGAAATACACGAACTTACCTGGGCAAAATACAGGAAACTGATTCCGGTAAAGTGGAAACCCGGGCTGCATTCGCCAGTCGATCCTGTCGGAGCGGCGCTAGCGCAAAAAAAGGGGATTACGGCTATAATTATAAACGGAAGAGACCTGAACAATTTCGATAAGATGCTTTCCGGCAAAGAATTCAAAGGGAGTATAATAAGAAATTAGACAGTGACAAAAATCACACTGACCGACAAAATTTTAGACCGAACAGTTTTGCCGTTCATCCCCAAATGGATAACTCCTAATGCCGTTACGTGTTTTCGCTTCGCGACAATTCCTTTTGTTTGTTATCTTTTTGCGTCCGAACAATATAATTACGGACTTATTTTATTTTTGATATCGGCTTTTTCTGACGCGCTGGACGGCTCAATGGCAAGGACGCGAAATCAAATCACGGAATGGGGGAAAATGTTCGACCCGCTGGCCGATAAGCTCCTTATCGGCGTATCCGTGTTCATTCTTGTTTCAAAATTTTTGAATCCGTATTTGGCAGCGACGATAATCCTGATAGAATTTTTCATAATAACGAGCGCGTATTATAGGAAGCATGCGCACGGAGTTCCCATAGAGGCCGAGCTGTCGGGTAAGATAAAAATGGTTTTGGAATCACTTGGAATGATTTCCATTCTTTTCGGAGTGATTTTAGGGATGGGCCAGTTTTTTATAATCGCTTATTATCTGGTGTATCTCGCGATAGTCTTTGCCATAATAAGCCTTGTAGTGTATAAATCTATATAATTGCCGGTAGCTTATGGCTTATGGCGAATAGATAAATGGAGGGGTCGCATTGCGCCTCATTGGCGCACCCGCCGTTGAGGCGGGAGTTAACAAGATTTATTCTATGTATTACTTTTATGTTCTACGTTTCAAACGAAACGGAAAATTGTATAAGGGTTTTACCAATGATTTAAAACGTAGGATTTCCGAACATCGTTCATCTCGTTCTGGCTTTACATCCAGAAATGGCTCATTTGATTTAGTATTCTACGAGGCTTATATTAGTAAAGCGGATGCTCAGGAAGCAGAAAGATATTTTAAGACAGGATATGGCCGTGAAGTTTTGAGAGGCAAATTAAAAAATACATTGAACATTGGAGGGGTCGCATAGTGGTTTAGTGCACCATCTTGGAAAGGTGGCATACCGCAAGGTATCGAGGGTTCGAATCCCTCCCCCTCCGCATTTTTTCGAAAAGGGTTTCGGAGCCAAAAATATGGTCGGCGCGAAGCGCCGACACTAATGAATTCCCCCCGCCGAATTCAGAATCCAAAAGGGTTTTCCACGCTCCGCGTGGCTCAAAAAGTACGGTTCGATCTTTAATTAAAAAGTTCGAACCGACTTTTTTAAACAAATGAAGATTTTCTTCATTTGTTTTCTCGTTAGCCAATTCCACCATATGAATATTAGCTTTTAGAAAATTTTCGGTAAGTTCGAACCGATTATGAGATTTTTTCTCAAAAGCCGATAATTTCTCTTTTAAAAGTTGTTTTTGATTCACTAACTTATTTTTAGAATCACGATATTCTTCCAAAGACAAAACATTTTCTAAATATAAGTTCATCAACTTTTCAACTTTTGAATCCAAAAGAGAAATTTCATCTTTTGTTTTTTGAGAAAAAATCTCACTCGATTGATTTTCTGATTGTCGGTCTTTTTCATTTTCGACAATCATCCAATTTGCCCAATCGAGTGGCAAAGAAACTTTTTTGATTTCTTCCTTAATTTGAGAAGTGATGATTTCTTCGCGGACATATTTTTGCAAACAAGGATTTTTCCGTTTTGTGCATCGCAAATAATTATGACCTTTTTGTTGCTCGGTGGTAATGAAGCAACCACATTCTCCGCAACGGAAAAATCCTCTGTACAAAAATGGTTTTAGTCCTTTGCTATGCGGTTTAGATTTTCGGCTCATCACTTCTTGAACGGAATCAAAAAGTTTCTTTGTGATAATCGGTTTGTGCTTTCCTTCGTAAATTTCACCACCATATCTCATTAGTCCTGTGAATATCGGATTTCTTAAAATTTGTTGGTAGTTAGAAACGGAAAGCACCTTTCCATTCTTTCTACTCAATCCAAGAGCGTTAAACTTATCGTGGAGTTGTCGCAAAGTGAAATTTCCAGTTGCATAGGCCTCAAATGTTTTCTTGATTAACGGAGCGATATTTTCATCGGGTACAATTCCAGCACCTTTCACATTTACATAGCCCAGTGGGGACATTTGAGGCCATATACCATCTTTCACTTTGTTTCTATGTCCACGCTTGATATTCTCCGATAAGTTATCGACATAGTATTTGGATTGAGAGAAAGCAATGGAAAGCATGAACTTACCTTGTGGCGTAGTGTCACACCAGAAAGTTGGAAATTTTAGCTCGGCAATTTTACCCGTATCGAGCAAATATATTATCTTTCCACCATCAACGGAGTTTCTCGCCAATCTGTCAGGGTGCCACGCTAAAATCCCGCTTGCCTCATTTGCTTCGATACGGAGAAGCATTTCATTAAATACTGGCCGACCCGGAGCTTTGGCGGTTTGTTTCTCCACGAAAATATCTACAACTTCAATTTGTTCTTTCAACGCTAACTCTTTTAACTCGGCTAGTTGGTCAGAAATACTGCGGACTTGTCTGTCTTTGTCGTCCGTAGACTTGCGAGTATAAATGAAAAACTTTTTGGTTTGATTATTCATAATTTTGTATTGGCAAACGAGGAGCCACGCGGAGCGTGGCGAACCCTTTTGGATTCAGGATTTTTTGGGGGGAATTCAGAACAGACGGCGCTTCGCGCCGACCGCATTTTTGCTTCCGATTCCGACTTTGAATTTTCGGCGTGATGGCTCAAAAAGGCCAAGGAATACGGGGCAATCCGCGCTCGCTACCCCTTCAATTCGTCGCAAGCAATTTGAAGGCCTATTTGAAGGGGTAGCGGACTACGATATACTCTGAAAATACGTTCGGATTTTATCCAAAAACGACCGCCATGCGCGGGAGAAAAGCAGTAAAGCGCAAGCTTTCGCGAGTCCGAATCTAAAAACTCTCGAAATGCCCGCTAAAAGTCATATAATTATAAGATATCTTCTATGGACAATTCTCCACTTATAGACAAATCAAAAACCGCGCTCGTTGTCATCGACCTCCAGAAAGGGATTGTCGGCATGGCAACGGAACCTTATCCGGCGAATGCGGTCGTTGCGAATGCCGCGAAACTCGCGCAAGCGTTCCGCAAAAATCAGATGCCGGTATTCCTTGTGCGCGTGACGCCTTCAGCTGACGGAAAAGAAGCACTCAAACCAATCGCCGATATGCCGCCGATGAATTTTCCTCGACTCGCGGATTGGGCGGAAATCGTTCCCGAACTCGGTCCGGGACCTGATGATTTTGTTATTACCAAGCGGCAATGGGGAGCGTTTTACGGCACGGAATTGGACTTGCAACTGCGCCGCAGAGGCGTTGATACCATTGTCCTTTGCGGAATATCGACAAATATCGGTGTTGAGAGTACCGCCCGGTTCGCGTACGAATACGGGTACCAGCAGATTTTTGCCGAAGATGCCTGCGCCGCGCGAACAAAAGAAGAACACGAACACGCGATGAAAACGACGTTCGCCCGTATCGGGAGAATCCGCAAAACAGAAGAAATTCTTGCTGTCTTGCGATAACGCGCCGCCAACCGGAAAAATTAACATGATAAAGATAAAACGCGTATACGAAAAAGCCGCAAAGGAAGACGGCGAAAGGATTCTGGTGGATCGGCTATGGCCGCGAGGGCTCACGAAACGAAAAGCCGGAGTGGATCTCTGGCTTAAAGAAATCGGTCCGAGTACAGAATTGCGGAAGTGGTTCGGGCACGACCCCGAAAGATGGTCCGGGTTCAAGACAAGATACATGCGCGAATTGAAAGCAAAGAAAGAATTGCTGGATATCGTAAAAAACAAATCAAAACGGAGCACAGTCACGCTTCTCTACGGCGCAAAGGATACGGAACACAATGAGGCCTTGGTGCTGAAAAAATATCTCGACACACGCGGATAAAAAGCGTTTGAGGAAATCGATAAATCACAACGCACCGCCGGAACGATATCAGCCGCTAATCACAACTCTTGCGATGCTGAAAATATTCTTCAGGGAATAGCGTGTGGAAAAACCGACATCTTTTGCGTTAGGGAAATAAGGGTCCCGCATTATATAGTCGCCGTTTTTTCTGCCTACAATAACGATAAAATGCGTGCCGCCGTACACATTCAGGCCCGCGACCACGGGATTGCCGCCAGCGAGTGCCGCGTTCAGCGTGGTCGCTTTGCGCGTCGCGGTTACTCCGTCCACGTGTATGGTGAATAAAAGATACGCCGGGTAATATATCGCGAAATTTCCCGGGTCCTCATTAATGGTCGCGGGCGTTACATCGCGGTATCCGTAGTGCGTCATTATCATCGCCATGGACGTAACGAGGCATCCGTCGCTTGCGAGAGTGTATTGCGTGCCGTCGAGCGAGTTTCTGCCCCAAGCCGCGTCGCGCTGATTGTAATAGCAGCCCCACGAATCACAAGCGGTCTGGTTTATAAGAAAGTTAGTGGAACCGCCGGCGTTATCCGTGAATGTGGTAAAGCTCTTGAGTTCCGCTTCAGCTTCCGCCAGCAATTTCTGATAATTCGATTCCTTCGCGTTTGTTGCCGCAAGCAGCTGGCTTTTTGATTGTTCCGTCGCGGTAAGCGATTGCTGTTGCGAAGCAAGCGACTTTTTTTGCGAAGCAAGCGTTTCCTGTTTTTGTTGCGATGAAACTTTTGAATTGGCAAGGTTGTCTTCCTGCTCCCGGAGTGTTTGCATTTCATTTTGAACGGCAGCCTGCATTTGCAGAGTCGAGTTTATGTCGCTCCATGCCTGGACGAGGCTTCCCGACGAGAGCATTTGCATCAAAAGCGATTGATTGTCGGCTTTTTGAAGAGCTTTGAGATATTCAACAAGCGCCAATTTATCCGTCGCAATCGTCTGTTCCGTATCCGCCATCTGGTAGCCCAGCTGCTGGATTTGCAATTGAGTGACATTAATTTGATATTGAGCTGCGGAAATCTGGGCCTTTACTTTGTTGCGTTGCAGGTTCAGCGCGTTGATGGCCAGTTGCAGCGTTTTTTTGTCCGCGCCCGCCTGTTTAAGTTCGGCCTGATACATCGCTATTTTCTGGTTCAGGTCGGTAATTTGCTGGTTATTCGCGTCTATTTGCTCCTGCAGCGAACTTGTTGCTACTGTCGCGGTCGTCGTAGTAGCCACCGCCGCGTAAGCGTCAGGGAGGCTCCATGCGGTTGCAGCCATAAATAAAACAGGCGCGGCAACGGAAATAGCCGCCATAAGAAGCATAGATTTATATTTTACCGATATATTTTTTAATCTCATATATTGCCTGTTGCCGGGAAGCGATAACCGCCCTTGCGCTCCGATTTTAGCATATTGCCGCGTTTGTTCGAATATCAGCCGGCTGCCATGCCTACTTTACGTTATTTTCGTTTTTATGGGAATTGCCCTAGGATAGAACCAGAGAAATCCCATGAACTATTTGGATATATTCACGCCGATACTTCAGGGCCTGGGTGGCTTCGGCTACTGGCTGGTTTTTCTCATAGCTTTTACCGAGTCATTTGCTTTCATTGGAAATCTTATTCCTGGTTCTATATTGATATATCTTGCCGGCTTTATGGCGTCGCGCGGATATTTCAACATAGTAACGCTTATCTGGTTCACGGTTGCCGGCGCAGCGCTCGGCGACGGCTCGAGTTATTTTTTGGGAACCAAAGGGAAAAGATTTTTCCATAACGAAAATAGATTTTTGAAACTTAGCCACCTTGAAAAAGGAGAGCAGTTTTTTTGCAAATACGGCTCCAAGAGCGTTTTCTTCGGAAGATTTATCGGGCCGCTAAGGCCGATAATTCCTTTTGTCGCCGGGCTGTCCAAGATGGATAAGAAAATTTTTTTCATATGGGATTTGTCGAGCGTTTTACTTTGGTCAGTTGTCCACCTTCTTGTCGGATATTTCTTCGGCAACGCCATAAACATCGTAGAAGCGTGGACTACGAGGGCAGGGCTGATAATAGTTTTCTTCGGATTGGCGCTCGCGTTAATGTGGCTTCTCCTCAAAAGAAGCAAGCCGTTCTTTTCATTCCTTAAGCTTTCTTTTGTTTCTGCAAGAGAAAGCATCCGTTCAAGTTATTTTACTAAAAAGTTCAGAGAAAAATATCCCGCACAAACGGAATTTTTCAGGGAAAGATTCAGTTCCAAAAAATTTTCAGGGCTGCCTCTGTCGCTTATCTCGGTAGGATTCGTGTATGTTATTTTTCTGTTTTTCGGTTCCGTCCAGAGCGCGCTTTCGTCAAGCGCAATTACTCTTTCCGATAAGCGTGTCGCCGACCTTCTGCTGTCGTTCCGTGATGCCGACCTCGCCGTGTTTTTCACATGGGTGATACTTCTCGCGAAATGGCAGGTAATAGCAGCTATAGCAATCGCGGCGACACTGATAATGAGGCTTTGGCGCAAGGAATTTTATATTCCGGCGATGTGGGCAACGGCCGGTGCCGCCGAATTACTTAGCTATCTCGGGAGGTTGGCATTCTACCGTCCGCGTCCCGAAGTGTCCCTTTACTTTAGGGATATCTCGTCATTTCCAAGCAGCCATTCCGTCATGGCGGCGGCATTTTACGGTTTTATCGCATACGTAATGGCGCGGAATTCAAAAAATTGGGGCCGCAAAACGAATATAGTTTTTATCGGAGCGGCAGTAATTCTCGGAATAGGATTCGGAGCCGTTTATCTCGGCGAAAGTTTTTTGAGCGATGTTTGGGGGGGATACCTCCTCGGCATTCTTTGCCTTTTGATAGGAATTTCTCTGGCGGAGTTTTTGAAAACCAGAGAGAATGCCCGTGTTTCGACGCCGGACGTAAACGCCAAAACCTTATCGGCTATTTTTGTCGCAATCTGCGTTGTTTTTTACGCCGGTTTTTCGGAAAGCTATCATCCTCTCGTGAATGCCGCCGCCATGCAAACGCCGGTGAAGGTATCCGATGCGGCCGATATTTTCAGCAACGGCGAAATGCCGAGGCTCACGGAAGAACTTTTCGGAGACAAATCCCAAGCGTTGAACTTTATCTTTGTTGCCAAAGATGACGCCGCTTTTGCGAACGCAATGAAATTAAGCGGGTGGGTTATTGCGGACAAGACCGACGTGGGTACGGTTTTAAAAATCGTGAGAGCGGAGTTGTTCAACCAGAATTACGAAGAAGCGCCAATGACCCCGTCTTTTTGGAACACGAAAGTAAATTATTTCGGATTCGAAAAGCCTACCGCCGCGTTCGATGCGTATTCCCGTTATCATTTAAGGGTTTGGAAAACAAATTTCGAAACATCGGAAGGGGCTGTTTACGTCGGCACAGTCAGGCTCGATACCGTAAATTGGATTTTTGTGCATAAATCCAATCCAGATGTCGATGCGGAAAGGGAACTCCTTTTTTCCGATTTGAAAGCGGCAGGAGAAATAATCCGCTCGCAAAAGATTCAATTCACAAACCCGGTGGCTTCAAGCAGCGACTTGTCGGAAAATCCTTTCTTCACGGACGGAAAACTTTACGAGATAGTTTTGAAATAGAAATTTTATAAGCCCCGCCGCTGGCGTGGCACAAGTTTTTCTAAACTCACTGCCAATTTGGCGGACTCGTTAAGAAAAACTAAGTGTGCCCGGGGCCGGAATCGAACCGGCAAGAGCTTTTACGCTCACGACATTTTAAGTGTCGCGTGTTTACCTATTTCACCACCCGGACTAGTCCCCGCCGTTGGCGGGACGCAAGTGTTCGTAGGCTCACAAAGTTCGCCAACGCAACACTAAGCGGAGGCCTGGGCGGGAATTGAACCCGCGTATAAGGGATTTGCAGTCCCTTGCCTTACCACTTGGCTACCAGGCCATAATAACTGGCTTATTTATTATCCTCTCCCAGCAAAGTTTTTTCAACGATTGCGGCATTTTCGGGGCCGCGGTCTATCTCGAAGCGTATCATCGGCGTCGGCCTCATATTGAGCTTTTTGAAGAGCGTATTTTGAAGAGTGAAATGATTTTTGTTCAATAAATCAAAAACTTCCTTTGCTTTACTCGGAGGCAGGACGCTTATTCTTACTTTTGCCGTTTCAAGTTTCTTGTCCACGTCCACTTCGGTGATAGTCATCAGAGCGCCGTTTATTTCGACGTCTCTCGCGATTATCTTGCTGAGTTCGTCCCGTATCAGTTGTCCGGCGCGCTGGTCCCTGAATTTCATCCCGTTAGAGGCAGGTCGCGGTCAGCCGCGTTTTCTGCACTGTTCTTGCTTTATTTTTTATCGACATAAATTTTGGTGGGAATTGTTTGCTGCGACCGCTGCCTCTAACGGGATTATTTCTCGATAATTAAAAGGTCGCCCGTTTTTACCATCGTGTCGGAATTTATGAGGAGGCCGGCTTCTTTGCCTTCGGTAACTTCGGTTGCGTCTTTTTTCTGCTGCTGAAGATTATTCACGCGTCCCGTGGCGATTATTATGCCATCGCGCTCTATGCCGAACTGGGATTTATTCCTGAAAATTCCCGATTCGACTTTCCCGCCGACAACCTGTTTTTTGGAATCGCTTTGGTTGAAAACGGCAAGAATTCTTAATGTGCCAAAGGGCGCCGGTTTTTCAAGCTGAACAAGGAAGTCTTCTATGGCTTTTACGAGTTCGTATATTATTTCCGAAGAAATTATTTTTATATTGCCGATGTCTGCCATGTACTTCGGCCCCTTTTCGGTTTTGCTTCTGAAGGCGATTATCACGGCTTTGCTCGAGATAGCCATTTTCACGTCATTGTCGTTCACATCACCGACTGATTCCGCGATTATTTTTATGGGCTTCTGTTCGGCAATGGCTTTTATTATTCCCGAGAGCGCTTCAAGCGAGCCGCTGTCGGACGCTTTTATTATGAGATGCAGGGCAGGGGATTCTTCGGTCGCAGGCAGATTTGATGGCCTGATTTCCGGCAGATTCAAAGGTTTTACTTCGGGAACATTCGGCTGATTTACTGCAGGCAACCCCGATTTTTCGGTAGCAGAGAATTCTTCGCCGATTTGCGGCAGTGTTTCAAAACCGATTATCAAAGCCGGGGACGATGGAGCCAGTTCTTTCACCTGAACGCCGGCGAAATTTTCCATTATTTTCACTTTGCCCTTGGCTGTGTCGGTTGATATCGATTCACCGGTTTTAAGAATACCGTTCTTTATGATGACGGTTGCCTCCAGTCCGCGGCGGCGGTCCATTTTGGCTTCGAGCACGTATCCGCTTGCAGTGGCGTTCTTGTCGTAGGTCAGGTTTTCAAGTTCGGCAGCAAGAAGTATCAGGTCCAAAAGTTCGTTGACGCCTTCGCCGGTTTTGGCCGAAACGGGCTGGTAGCTTATCTGACCTCCGTAGCCTTCAAGCATAACGCCGTTGGTCATCAGCTCGTTTTTTACCCGCTCGATGTCGGCATTGTTTTTGTCTATCTTGGTTATGGCAACAATGAACTGCGTCTTGGTTTCTTCGAGTATCTTTATCGATTCCTTTGTTTGCGGCTTGAACCCTTCGTCAGCGGCGACAACGAGTATGGCAAGATCGGCGATATTTGCTCCGCGCGAACGCATTTTGATGAATGCTTCGTGGCCGGGCGTGTCGATGAAAGTGATCTTCCTGCCTTCGGCAGGCGCTGATTCACGTTGATTACTACGCTGATTTACGCTGATATTATCCGCGTCAGTCTGCGTATGAGTAATCTCGTAAGCGCCAATAGATTGCGTAATGCCGCCCGCTTCGCGCGAGGCGACGGTCGTTTTTCTGATGTAATCCAGCAAGGTGGTCTTGCCATGGTCTACGTGTCCCATGACAGCGACCACCGGAGGGCGTATTTGTTCGCTTGCAGGCGATTTTTTCTTTTCTTCAGCCATTATCCTCAAACGCTAACAGAAAAAGTAACCAAACGCAAATTGAAATATCATAAAATATATTCTATTATAGAGATATGGCAGATTTGTTTAAATCCAAAAGGATAAAATTTCCAGCCGGTAAACAGAAATTATTTATCGAGAAGTGTGAGTTTAAATTAGGTTATACGCTAAATGAATTGGCCGAATATCTTAATGTAAATATTCGTACCGTGACAGATTGGAAGCGCGAGAAATTTATTATGCCCGCGGGCACCGTGAGAACATTAAGCCGGAAAGCAAAAGTGGCAATTCCGCGCGGCGGCGAACTACGGGATAAATTTTGGTATACAACCAAAGGAGCAAGAAAAGGTGGACTTGCGGCTTACAAGAAACACGGACGAATAGGTGGTGACCCGATAATCAGAAAAAAACGTTGGCGTGAGTGGTGGGAAAAAGAAGGAAAGTTTAAATCTCATCCGATTATTAACGTAAGTTTGCCGGTAAAAAAGCCGCGATTGTCTTCTGAATTGGCGGAATTCGTCGGAATTATTTTAGGCGACGGCGGAATAAGCAAGTATCAGGTGACTATTACCCTGCACCATATTGATGATAAAGAATATATGAGATTTGTTGTCAGCTTAATTAAGAAATTATTTGGAGTTTCTCCGGGGGTGCATCATAGTTTTGCCGATTCCACAAACACCATTTTTATTTCAAGAATAAAGATGGTTGATTTTCTCACTCAAAAAATAGGATTGAAGGCAGGCAATAAGGTTAAACATCAAGTGGATATTCCAGAGTGGATTAAAAGAAATAAAAAATTCCAAATTTCTTGCGTACGCGGCCTCGTTGATACCGACGGCTCGGTTTTTATTCATACCTACTTTTCTAAAGGCAAACTATATCAATATAAAAAATTGAATTTTACAAACATGTCAAAGCCACTTCTCAATTCGGTTTACACAATAATGAAGACAAACGGATTAACACCTAGCTTTTCGGACAATAAAGCGGTCCGCCTAGAAAGCGTTGATAGCGTAAGAAAGTATTTTGAAATCTTCGGTCCGCATAATCCAAAGCACTTGAAGCGGTATCGAAATTAAAGTATAGTAATCTTTACTAAGGAGGCGTGTCTGAGCGGCTTAAAGAAGCGGTTTGCTAAACCGTTGTACGAGTAAAATCGTACCGAAGGTTCGAATCCTTCCGCCTCCGCCAATTTTCACTTTTTGTGAAATCGTAAGAAACAGCCTCGGCGCAAAGCGCCTCGGCATGGTATTTTCCCGCAATTTTGAAGGCATTTTTGAAATCCAAAAACAAAGTGCGGTCGGCAATGCGGAAGTTCGAACCAATCTTTTTGAGAAAATCCCGAATCCTTTCGGGATTTTCTTGTTGAGCGTATTTTTCGGCTTGGTTGGCGTCTTTTAGAAAGGCAATGGCAAGTTCGAACCGATTATTGCTCTTTCGCCCAAAAGCGGTGATTTTTTCTTCCAAATTTTTTTTAGCGAGAATGAGCTTGTACTTTTTGGCGGTATATTCCGCTTGCGACAAATTGCCGTCCAGTTGTAAATCAAGCAAGCGATCAAGTTTTGTTTCTATCTCTACAAGCTCATTTCTCGCTTTTTGGGCGAAAGAGCTTTCCGCTTGGGCAATTTTAATTTTTTCGTTTTCAAAATAATTGATTGAGGCATTTGCCCAAGCGGAAGACAAAGAAACTTTTTTGATTTCCTCTTGAATTTGAGAAGTGATGAGCTCCTCACGGACATATTTTTGTGAACAAGGATTTTTCCGTTTGGTACAGCGTAAATAGTTATGACCTTTTTGTTGCTCGGTAGTTATGAAGCAACCACATTCTCCGCAACGGAAAAATCCGCGATAGATGTACGGCTTTAATCCTTTGCTATGCGGTTTAGATTTTCGGCTCATCACTTCTTGAACGGAATCAAAAAGTTTCTTTGTAATAATCGGTTCGTGCTTTCCCTCAAAAATCTCTCCGTTATACCGCATTAGACCAGTGTAAATAGGATTTTTGAGAAGTTTTTGATAATTCGACACCGCAAGCTCTCTACCGCTTTTTCGCTTCAATCCAAGTCCGTTAAATTTGTCGCGGAGTTGGCGCAAAGTGAAAGACCCAGACGAGTATGCCTCAAATGTTTTCTTGATTAAAGGTGCGATATTTTCATCGGGAACAATCTTTCTATTTTTATTCACATATCCGAGCGGAGCCATTTGAGGCCATATTCCGTCTTTCACTTTGTTGCGATGACCTCGCTTAATATTTTCGCTCAAATTGTCCACATAATACTTGGATTGCGAAAAAGCGATTGAGAGCATGAATTTGCCTTGCGGTGTCGGATCAAACCAAAAAGTTGGAAATTTCATTTCACTAATTACTCCAGTATCAACGAGGTAGATTATTTTTCCTCCATCTACCGAGTTTCTCGCAAGTCTATCGGGATGCCACGCCAAAATACCCGACGCTTCGCCCGCTTCCATTCTCAACATCATTTCGTTAAATACAGGGCGACCCGGTATTTTGGCGGTCTGCTTTTCGACAAAGACATCAACAACATCAATTTGTTCTTTTAACGCTAAACTTTTCAATTCCGCTAGTTGGTCAGAAATACTGCGGACTTGTCTGTCTTTGTCGTCCGTAGACTTGCGAGTATAAATGAAAAACTTTTTGGTTTGATTATTCATAGAATTGTATTGGCAAACGAGGAGCCACGCGGAGCGTGGCGAACCCTTTCAGATTCAGGATTTTTTGGGGGGAATACATTTGTGTCGGCACTTCGTGCCGACCCCATTTCGGCTTCCGATTCCGATTTTCAATTTTGGCGGTGTTTGTTGGACAAAGTTCGAAACTATTTCGAGCAAAATCCAAATGATTAAAAACACTAATGCGGACGAGGCAAGGCGAAACAATTTGTTTGGGGGAATGGATTCGCCCTGCCTCGGCTGATTTCCCGCCCGCAGGA
>DATKTR010000029.1:0-7176 GCA_035531015.1 Minisyncoccota bacterium
CTTTTTGCTTTCAGGAGCGCAGCTCGCGATAACCGTTTACGCTTTTTTGAGCTGGTATTACGAAAGTTACGTCATTTCTCCGGGAGCCGTTTCGCACAAATGGGGCGTGCTTTTCAAAAAGGAAAAAACCGTGCCGCTTCAAAAATCAATGACGCTCACGCTATCGTCAAGCCCTCTTGGCAAATGGCTGCACTACGGCTCGATATACATCGACAATGGCTCTCCTCACAATTCCATAACTCTCGCTGACATACAGCGTCCGATTGAACAGCGCAGGAACATAGAAAGGCTTTCCGGAGGGCAAAACTATACTTTTGGAGAAGAACCCGATGCGCTCAAACTGATGCTTCAGGAAGAACACGAACATCTCGAATTCAAATCGACATTGCGCTTCGACCAAAGGCAGAAAGAAACAAGCCGCGATATGGAAAAAGCGGTAATGAAAACCGTTGCGGCTTTTCTTAATTCCAAAGGCGGCGTGCTTGTCATAGGCATAAACGACAATCAGGAAATAATCGGCCTGCGCGACGATTATGAAACTCTGCCGCGAAAGAACAGCGATGGCTTCGAAAATCATTTCACGCAAATATTCAATAAAATGATAGGACCCGAATTCCGCCACTTAGTGCGCTTGAAATTTCAGGATATAAGCGGCAATGAAGTCTGCCTCGTCCAGGTTGCCACCAGTGCCAGGCCGGTATATCTGAAAATCGACAGCGACGAACATTTTTACGTGCGCACGGGCAACGCGACTACTCCGTTGAAATTAAGCGAGACAGAAGCATATTCCCGTTCCCGCTGGCCGCGGCGCTCGGTCGTTTCTTAAATTGGCATTTTACGAAAAAAAATAAAATCGGCTGCCGCGCAGGCGGACAGCCGATATCGTCTTTTGCGTAAAGCGTAAAATTCACGTTTTGCGCAGCGCTGCCGGTTTTTTAATTTCCGGCTTTTCGTTTTTGCCGATGTGGAAAACTTCGGCGCTTTCCATGCCCTTGGACGGGTCGAAAACCAGGATATACCTGTTCCAGGAGTCGGAAAAACCTCTTCCCCTTATTATCGCCCTTATGAAACTGGAGGTGATATCGATTTCACCTTTCATTTCCATAAGCCAATCTATATCGCCGTGATATCCGGAACTCATATAGTAATTCGCGGCGATAATCTTCTTTCCGGCGAACGGCGAATTCAGCTTGATGGCGCCGAATTCGTCAGCGTTCTCCCTTACATCGAACATCACTGTTGCCCAGTCGGATTCGTTGGTGGGGCGGGCAGAACAATCGAAATCGCCATCCAGGCTCAGCCTCATTGCGCTTGCATTTGCATCTGTACTCATTTTCCGTTCCTTTTCAAGTTGCGGTTTAATTTTCCCTCTTTAACACAAGAGGCTCAAAACAAAACGAGCTCTTCATTGAGAGCTCGTTTTTGATATCGTCGTAAGTGTTTCTTTTACAATAGCAAAAATGAACTCTCAATGGAGCCCGTAAAATAAAAGAAACTAAACCATCTCGAAGCGCTTGTTTTCATTAATTCTATGCTACTTCTGAAATATTTAATTGTCAAATTATGCTAAAATACGGGCAATGAAACAGATAAATCACGAATCTGCCGCAAAGAACGGCATTTTTGAAAAGCTGAAGAAGGTGAGCTGGGGCGAGGCCGCGGTTAATCTGGATAAAATTATTTTTATAGTTCTGGCGGTTCTGCTTGTTTTCGCGTATATCCCCTTCCTGCCAAAGACAGGAATTCCCGATATTCTTTTCGTTGTTTCGATAATCGCGACTATTCCGGTCGTGTGGAGCGCCACAAAATCGATAATGAACAAGGAAATATCCGTCGATCTCCTGGCAAGCGTCGCCTTGGTAGCGTCTTTTCTGGCGCAACAATGGAATTCCGTCGCGTTCATAAACCTGATGCTGACTTCCGCGAGAATATTCGGCAGTTATACCGAATCAAAAGCTCACGCGGCCATAGAGAGCTTGTTCAAATTGCGGCCCGAAAAAATAAAAATAAGGCGAGGCAAAGAAGTTGTTGAAATTCACATAGATGACGTAAAAATCGGCGATTTGGTTGTTGTAGAAACGGGAGAACGCGTTCCGATTGACGGAGAAATAATCCAAGGCGATGCGAGCATAGACCAGTCCTCTTTGACCGGCGAATCCGTGCCCGTGAACAAAACAGTCGGCGATAAAGTTTTAAGCTCGACGCTCAACGTTTCAGGCTCGCTTCTGGTAAAAACCGAAAAGGTTGGAAAGGACACGACTCTCGAAAAAATAATCGCTTTGGTCGACGAATCGCAGAAGCAAAAATCAGACATAAGAACTACTGCCGACAAATTCGCCGACTGGTATGTAGCAATCGCCTTCGTAGGAGCGGCAACAATATATTTCTTCTCCCGCGACATAGATCTTGTCCTTTCGGTTCTTCTTGTAGTTTGCGCAGACGATATCGCGATAGCCGTTCCATTGGCTTTCTATTCGGCTATCGGGTATGCGGCGCGGCGCGGAGTCATAGTCAAAGGCGGCAAATTTCTTGAAGGGCTGACTAAGATAAAAACAGTCGTTATGGATAAAACCGGGACGCTCACGCTCGGCAAGCTGAAGGTTGAAGAAATATATCCGCTAAACGGGGAAAAAACAGAAGATGTCACGAAAATGGCGGCATTGTCTGATTTCTTCTCCGGACATCCTTCGGCAAAAGCGGTAATGCGCTATGCCAAAGATAAAGGAGTGTCATTCAGGAAACCGGACACATTTGAAGAACGCCCGGGCTACGGCACTCTCGCGACCTTTGGTTCCGATAAATATATTTCCGGCAACGTGAAGTTTTTCAAAAAACTTGATATAAAAATAAGCGACGAAGACGATAAAAAAATTAAAGAATATCAGGATAAAGGCTACAGCACCACGCTCATAGGCCATAACGGGAAGCTGGCCGGATTGGTAATCCTCGCGGACGAAATAAGGCCTGGAGCAAAAGAAGCTCTCGCATCGATGCGCAATCTCGGCGTCGAACACTACATTATGCTCACCGGCGACAATGAGAGAGTCGCGGCGCGCGTGGCGTCAGAATTGAACATAAGCGAATTTCACGCCAATCTTCTCCCGGAAGACAAAGTCGCTTTTGTCAGGGAGAATATCAAGAAATTGCATTCAACGGCGATGATCGGCGACGGAGTCAATGACGCGGCTTCTCTCGCGCTTGCCGACGTCGGAATTGCCATGGGCGCCATCGGCTCCGATGCCGCCATAGAATCAGCCGATGTGGCATTGATGAGAGACGACATAAAAGAACTCCCGCAGGTAATGCGGCTCGGACGCTATACGATGAGGATAGCGCGCCAAGATTTCTTAATTTGGGCAATCACCAACGCCGCAGGGCTTTTCTTGGTGTTTACCCGCGTCATCGGCCCGGACGGCGCAGCCGCGTTTAACTTTGTCACCGACTTTTTCCCGCTCCTCAATTCAATAAGGCTGTTCAATCTCCACCGCAAGCTTAAAACTTAAAATAAAAAAACCGCGTTTAACGCGGTTTTTTTGCCGTTCAAATTGAATGAAATTAATTTCTAAGATAGCGCCTGATGGCGATGAAACTGGAAAGCGCCGCAATCACAACCGCGAATAATATCTGATACATTGTCAGCCTGAAAATATTGCTCATGAAATAGCTGAAAACATCGAGTCCGGGTATGAACGAATTTATATAAGGAGAAATCGAATAAGCTATCGGGGCGGATATTATCACGCTGATGATTGCCGCGGCTACGCCTCCGGCGATTCCTTCAACTATGTATGGTCCGCGCACAAGGCCGTTCGACGCGCCCACCGCGCGCATTATGCTTATCTCGTCGCGGTTGGAATATATCGTCAGGCGAACCGTATTGAAAACAACAAGCCCTGCTATAAGGGCCATCACGAAAGTCAGAACGAATCCTCCCCATCCCACGTTTTGAACGATGGCGGTAAGACGGTCTATGGCAACCTGATTCTTCGCGTAGCTGACGCTGTCAACGAACTGAGTCAGGTCGGGGGTATTGAAATAATCGGCTATGGCCGCGTACTGGTCAGGCTGTTTTGCCTTTATGTTCAGAGATGCCTCAAGCGGGTTACCGTTAAGTTCGCTTACCGCCTGGCTGATGGTCGGGTCGTTGCTGTGCTTGTCTTTAAAAATAGACAATGCTTGGTCGCTTGAAACATATTCGACGTTCTTCACCTGCGCCATATTTTCAAGAGAACTCTTGATGTTAAGAATTTCATCCTCCGGCGCGCTAGTCTTGAAGTAAACGCTGATGTCTATCTTATCCTGTATGGAAGCAACCGCCTGGTCTGTGATGTAATTGAATATCATCAGCCCCATCGAAACCATAAGCGATATGAGCATAATGGCGACGGTAGCCGCGGACAGCCATCCGTTTCTCCAGAAGTTTTTCATCCCGTATCGGACTATTCTTGATATGACTGTGAACATAATATTTAAGTAATTCTAAATTCTAAATTCCGAATTTACAATTTTTATATAAGTATGTACCTTCCCTTCTCTTCATCGCGTATGACCCTTCCCCTGTCGAGCGTTATTACGCGCTTTTCGATTTCGTTGACTATGTCTTTGTCGTGAGTGGCGAGTATCAAGGTCGTGCCGAGTTCGTTTATTTTCTTCAAAAGGTTGATGATTTCCGAAGTATGGAACGGGTCGAGATTTCCGGTCGGTTCGTCGGCAATTATGACCTCCGGACGGTTGACCATGGCGCGCGCTATGGCAACCCTCTGCTGTTCTCCTCCGGAAAGTTCATGCGGGAAATTCTTGAATTTGTCGCTCAATCCTACCATTTCTAGAACCTGCGGCACCATTTCTTTTATTTCACTCTGAAGCTGGCCAGCGGCTTCCATGGCAAAGGCAACATTTTCATAGGCGTTCTTTGTCGGCAAAAGCCGGAAGTCCTGGAAAACGACTCCGATGTGGCGCCTGAACGGCGGGAGCTCGTCATTGCTTAGCTTATTAACCTCGTACTGGCCGAAAAATATGCGTCCTTTGGTCGGCTTGTCTTCGCCTATCAAAAGCTTGATGGCAGTCGATTTTCCGGCTCCGGAACGCCCCGTCAGAGAGACGAATTCGCCCGGATTTATCCTGAAATTGATATCTTCCAGGGCGGCCGAACCGCCGTTATACAATTTAAAAACCGATTGAAAAGCAATCATTGGTGATAGAATCTAGAACCTAGTAAAGAGAATCTCGAAGTTATTTAACGCTTATATTATAACCCAATTCTACCAAATTTATCAACAAGGGCTATAACTTTTCCACTTCGGCCTCGATAAACTGGTCAAGATTTCCCGCTAGAACGTCCTCAACCTGTGTCGTTTCGACATCGGTGCGGTGGTCTTTGACGAGCTTGTAAGGATTCAAAACGTAAGAGCGTATCTGGCTTCCCCACTCCGGCTTCACGTTCACGTGGAGGTTGGCGAGTTCTTCGACTTTGTGCTTTTCCATAAGCTGCAGAAGTTTGGCTTTAAGGAGGCTCATCGCTTTTTGGCGGTTCTGTTCCTGGGAACGCTCGGAGCGCGAACCTGCCGATAATCCCGTAGGAATGTGTATTATTCTCACGGCGGTCTCAACTTTATTAACATTCTGGCCTCCCGGTCCGCCGGCGCGCGACAATTCCAGTTTCAAATCACTTTCGGGAATTTCGAGTTTCGATTCATCGACCGCGGGGAGTTCGGGAATCACTTCGACAAGCGCGAAAGAAGTGTGCCGCAATTGCTTTGCCGAAAACGGCGAAACGCGAACAAGGCGGTGCACGCCCGATTCGTTTTTAAGATATCCGAACGCGTAATCCCCTTTTATTTCGATAGCGCGGCGGTTGGGCGTATCATCCAGAATTGCTATTTGCCATTTGCGCTTAGCAGCGTATGCCTTGTACATATCGAAAAGCATCAAAGCCCAGTCGCCGGCGTCTTCTCCGCCCGCTCCGGGGTAGACCGAAATGACCGCCGGTTCTTTGTCGTATTTTCCCTTGAAAAGTTCTTCCAGCTCCAACTGGCGGAATTTTCTTTTAACTTCGTAAAAAAAGTCCTCACTGAAAGTTTTTTCGAGTGTTTCGAGTCCGTTTTTTATTTCGAGATATTTCTTTGTGATGCTATCCAGCTCGCCGAAAGTTTTTATTTTCTCGTCGGCGTTCTTTCTGTCCGACCAAAAATCAGCCTGCGACATTTCAGCTTCAATCTCGTTCTTAAGTTTTTCTTTTCCGACGACGTCAAAGACGGCCGCCCAGGCGGCCAAGTTCGGTTTTGAGCTCTTCTAATTCCTGTTTGAAATCCATAAAAAGATTATAACTTTTTTATGTGTTTATTCAAAAAATAAGCAGGCCGCAATCAATTATCCCTTAGAGTACTTGCGGAACTGATAATTGTAAATACATAGTTGCCACAACGAGGGAATAAAATGCGAGTAAAAACAGAGAGCCATGCAGCCATATCGAAACATAATGCCTCCGCAATTCCCATAATCCTGCTCCAAAAATTACCGCGAGAATCAGCGCTATAAATATCACAAATACGCGGGGCAGCTCTTGTGCCGGCGAAGCCATAAGATTCCCCCAAAATGACGGCGTTTTCTCTTCATACGCCGCGAATACCTGTCCTCCTTTCGCGTACGGGAAAGCTGCCGTGAGCCCGCTGGTCGCTACGGCAGATACTCCGGCGACGGTGGATGAAACTTCAATATTCGCCGTCTTAATGGCTTGCTGCGAAACAGGGGTCTCCGTAACTTTCGCCAGCTCGCTTACGGCTGGAGTTCCAAAAAATTCAACCACGAAAATCGCTTCTTTGCCCTGATATGTTCCGGTGGCCGTTGCAATTCCGATTTCACTAAAATTAGGGTTCAGAATATTTTCCTTGTGAGATGGAGAGGCCATCCATGCGTTCTGAACATCTTCAGAGCCAACGAAGTTGACCGCCAAATTTTCTCCGGCATAACTAAAATTATATCCGGCCTGGTCCAGCCAATACCATGGCGTTTTCCCGGCGGGACTTGTGTGGGCAAAATATCCGTTCTTTGCCATATCCTCTGCTTTCATTTTCGCCGCTTCCTCAAGGGTCGGACTGGTCGCGAGCTTATCGCCGCCGAGAACCTGTACTCTCGCTTCATTGGCATACGACACTAAAACCTGCGGATATATGGCCG
>DATKTR010000030.1:0-18363 GCA_035531015.1 Minisyncoccota bacterium
TCAAGGCCAAGCCGGCTTTATACCGCTTTTACGCCGAGCAGGAAAGCTTTAAGGCCAGCCAGAAAATAACCGAGCAGTCAGCCGCCGAAGGCACGATGGTTCACGAAGCCGCCGAGGCTATTCTTTTGGGCCAGAATCCGGAAGTCGACGACAAAATAAAACCGGCAATCGACGCTTTCAGAAAATTTCTGGAAATAAAAAACGTGCAGACGTCTCCGGAATACGTCGAGAAGCAGATTATGCATCCGCAGCACCGCTACGCCGGCACAATCGATGTTATGGCACTGATAGACGGAAAATTCGGCGTGCTCGACATAAAAACATCGCAATCGATTTATCGCGATTACAATCTCCAAACAGCCGCTTATATGGGCGCGCTCAAAGACCAATATCAGCATCTGCAAACGAGATGGATATTGAAGATAGACCAGATACAAACATGCGTCGAATGCGGAGCAACCAGGCGAACGAAGGGCGGACGGGAAAAAATAAGTTTCTGGAAAAAAGGCGCCTATTCAAACAGGGAAAAAATGAAAAAATGCGTCCATGACTGGTCGGAAGTCAAGGGCGACATCGAATTCGAGGAATTCCCCTACTGGCAAAGCGATTTCGAAGGATTTCTCGCGGCAAAGCGCCTGTGGGAATGGGAAGAAGAGGTATGGCTAAAAAAAATAGGTTATCTATAATTTTAAGGCATGCTAAATATCCTAAACGCTGCTCTCCATGGCAGCATGGCGCTTTTAACCGCATCGATAATCGGCGTTTTGCCGCCGATATTGCAGCTTCAAAACGAACTGCCTGCTATCGACAATAATCCTGCCGCCATAACCATCGCGCCGGAACAGCCGCTGCAGAATAAATTTCTTCCCGAAGTGCATCTTTCAATGGATGAAGTCATCGCGACGACTTCCATAAAATCATCCGCGAAAGAAACCGCTCCCATCGTTTTGTCGCTTCCGGACGTAAGGCTGAAATTCCCTCCCCTGCCGAAACCGCCGCCGCCCTCGCTGACGAAAAAAACTCAGCGGGCGCCCGCAGCGATTCGGCAAAGTTCCGCGCCCGTAATATCCGCTCCGGTCAAAGTTCTAACTCCGCAGGATGTTTTGAACGCGACCACATTCACTCTTAACCAGCGCATTGACGGACAGTATATCGTAATCCTGCACGCGAGAACCTCCGGCTACAGCGCGGACTGGGGATTCGCGGATAGCACCATAGGCGGCACGGCTTCGGTTCCCAAGATGAACATGTCCTATTCCTGCGACCCGCAATGGAATCCCGCTCCATACAATTCGGCAGACCAGAATCCGACTTTCGACATAGCCACTTCCTATAGCTGCAGCATTTCAATGACAGATGCTCTTTTGCGGACCGCTTCCAAAACAATTTCATTCCAGACCGGCGCAGGCAGGCTGTTCGTCACCTCATCCAATTTGGACACGCTTCTTAAAAGCGGCTCCGATGAGAATGGATTCGTATTCGATAACCAAAGCGGCAGCAAGATAATGATAAGCAGCCTGACCTTTGATGTTTACTTCAAATCGCTAAATGTTTCTTCTCCGATAATAATCCGTTTCGTAAACCCGGATGATTCTTCCTCCTATGTCGACTTTCCGGTTCAAAATCTGCCGGCCGACGTTTCCGACCCGGCTGCGAAATCCGCAACCGGAATGCAGGAATCATCATTTTCGTTCTCAATAAATCCGCATAGCCAGAGATTGCTGACGGTTCAGCTTTTCGGAATACAGCAGCTGATGACGATCGGAGTAAATCCGGAATTCAAAATAATGCTGCGCCAAATAACCACGGATAACCCGAGTTTGAAGACAACGCTTTTCTCTCCGTCCATATCTTGGAGCTGCATACCTTTCGACCCCATGAACTCAATAAGCAGCATTCCAACCGACCAAAACTGCAGGTAGCACGCTTTTTACTGGGAATTTTTTTCGATAATTATCGGCGCGTGGTTGAATTCGCGGTTGGCAAGATAGCCGAGCCCAAAACTGAGCGAGGCAACCAGAAAAATTATTATGCCGAAAATTATCTCCTTTTCGTAAAAAAGGGCCCAATTGCCGACTTTTGTTTTGATATCCTGAAATTTGTTCATTTAATTATCAGTTAACAGTCATCAGTCATCAGTTACCAGACATCAATAATCAGAATTTTTATGATAACTAATGACTATTTACTGATGACTGGTGACTATTCAGAAATTCAGATATTTTTCCCATTTTTCGTGAAGCTCTTTTGTGGCGCGAAGATCGCCTGCGTTGTATTTTGCAAGTTCAAGAAATTTCTTTTCGGCAAAAAGGCGGCCAACATCATCTCCGGTGACTCCGCTAGCTTTGGGGCTGGTTATCCCGAAAGCCCTGCTCCACAGGTGCAAACTCCCCTTCCGCCGCATGGCCCCGTAAAAAGAAAGCTGGTCAAGCAGGTCGATATGAACCGCTTCAAAGCTTTGTTGCGACAAATATCTACCGCGCATCAGGTCTTTGGTCGGACGGACTCCGTGAATTGCTGAACGAACCATCAAGAAAGGTATGTCAAACGTCCTTCCGTTGAAAGTTATGAAATAATTGTAGTTCTTCGCCCCTTCCCAGAATTTTTCAAGCATTTCTTTTTCCGAGCACTGCTTGAAAGTCATATTATTTTCTTTGGCGTCTTTTATCTTTTCCCCGGGCGCCTGGTAATAAACGACGCCTTCGTCTTTACCGCAATCAAGCACGCCTATGGCGACTATTTCCGCGGTGAGCGGCGAAAAACCGAGCCTGTTTTTTAGCTCATCGAGTTCTTGGCCATATTCGGCGCTGTTTTCCGAATCTTTTTTTATCCAGCGGGTCAGATTTTCCTGCGTTGCATTATCGAGGGAATCGAAGTCTTCCCCCACTGTTTCTATATCCAAAACGAGCTTATTTAAGTTTGACATTGGAGCCATTATAGCATAGAATTTTAAGACTTATCGCATGGCTGTCCGCAAAAAAAGGACACCAAAATTTAAACAAAATGGCACATACTAAATCCGGTGGTTCAACTAAATTAGGCAGAGATTCCGAAGCAAAACGGCTTGGCGTCAAAATTCAGGACGGCATGAAGGTTTTCGCCGGCCAGATAATAATCCGCCAGCGCGGTTCGAAATATATTGAAGGAATAAATGTGCGCCGCGGAGCCGACGACACTCTTTACGCGGGACGCGACGGAAAAGTTAAATTTTACGAAAAAACAAAAACGAGATTTGACGGTTCCCGCAGGAAAGCTACTTTTGTTCAAGTAATCTAGCTTTGGGCGATTAACTTAACCTTAAGCTCCGCCTTAATTCCTTTCTTCAGGTGTATCTCAATCTTATGTTCGCCCAGCTCTTTGAGCGGGCGTTCTAATTTTATCTCGGCTCTTTCCGTGCGAAGAAGGCCTGAATCCCTCAGTCCTTTGAGTATCATTTCTTTTGTCACTGAACCGAAAACTTCGCCGTTGCTTCCCGTCTTAACGGGAAATTCCAAATCGCGGTCTTTAAGAAGGCGGGCTATTTCTTCAAGGCGCTTCATAAGCTCGTGGTCTTCTTTTTCCATTTGTGTTTTTCTTTTTTCAAGCTCTTTAAGCGCTGCCGGCGTGGCAACGTCAGCCAGTCCTTTCGGGAATAAAAAATTCCTGGCGTAGCCGTCGCTTACTTCTTTTACATCGAAGCGATTGCCGATTTTTTTTATGTCTTCAAGAAGGATTACTTTCATATTTTAAAATTAGTTATTAGTCACTGGTCATCAGGCATCAGGCATTAAACATCGGAGAGTAGACAATAGGCATAAGTAATCAGGCATCAGAAAGTAAAACCCGTGTTTACTGATTACTGTTGAGCTATCTCCCCCCTCAAGACCTCGAGCGCCTTGTCTAGCTGAGGGTCTTTTTTATTGGCTATGTCATCGTCGGTCATTTTAACCTCCACATCAGGGTCTAATCCGCCATTTTCCAATATCTTGCCGCTCGGCAAAACCCAGTGCGCTATTGTCAGTTTAATGGTTGAACCGTCGCGCAGCGGAATAAGCTGCTGAACCGTGCCTTTGCCGAAACTTTTCTCTCCTATAAGTTTGACTCCCCTGTCGTCGCGCAGCGCGCCGGCAAGAATTTCCGAAGCCGAGGCCGAACCTCCGTTAATGAGAACGACTACAGGAATATTTTTTAATGCCCCGTTCCCTTCGGCATAAAGGCTTTGAGTGTCTCCGGTGCCGGATTCCTCTTTGACTATCAAAGTCTGCTTGGGCAAAAACCATCCGCCCAAGTCTACGGCGACGTCGAGATATCCTCCCGGATTATTCCTCAGATCAAGCACAATGCCTTTGGCGCCCTGGGACAGAGCTTTGTTGGCGGCATTGCTGAAAAGATAGCTCGCATTGGCGTTGAACTGATAAAGCTGGATGTAAGCGATATTTCCGCTTTCCATCGTCATATCCAAAGTAGGCACCATTATCGTCGCGCGCGTTATTTTGAAATCTCTCGGCTTATCCCAGCCGTCACGGAATATATTCAGCGTAACGTCGGTGTTCTCCGGTCCGCGTATAAGATTCACCGCCTCATCTATGGACAAGCCGTCGGTTGAAGTTGCGTTTATCTTAAGTATCATGTCCCCTGGCTTAAGTCCGGCGCGCATGCCCGGAGTGTCCTTAAGCGGCGCCACAACCACAAGCTGGTTTTTCTTCATTCCTATCTCGACTCCGATGCCGCCGAAGTTGCCCTGAACATCTTCCTGAAATTTTTCATTTTGCTGCGGAGGCAAAAATACAGAATAAGGATCATTTAAAGATTTAACCAATCCGTCAATCGCTCCATAAACTTCGTCCTGAGATTTTATTTTTGAAGCATTCAGATAATTCTGGCCGATTATCTGCCATGTTTGCCAAAAAGTTCCGAAATCCACCGAGGAAGGCTGGCCTTCGGTTGCATTGGAGACATCTTTAACTTCTACCGTCTGCGGGAACATTTTCCCGTATTTGTATCCAATGGCAAAGCCGCTGGCTATGAACGCAACCGCGGCGATTCCCGCGATTATGACAAGGCCTGATTTTTTATCAAAAATGGATTTAAATTTCATTATCTAAAGTTAGGTGGTTTTTATTTAACTATAGGCAATTTTACTGCCATATCGGCTCTTCTGCAAATAATCGCGGATAAATGCCGCGATTTAAAGGAAATCGAATTTGGCCAGCCTGATATATTCGGCGCCGCTGCGCTTCAAAACCGATTCGAACAAGTCCAGGCTTTTTGCCGTAAATCCCCAGCCGGCTTTTGGATTTATGGAGCCAACGCTTGCCGGCACTTCGGAAAATCTCGCCAGCGTTATGTGTCCGTTGAATTTTCTGTTTTCACTCTCGAACCCAATGCCGTTCTCGGACAGATTTTTTTCCAAAACACTTTTTATTTTCGCCAAAGCCGAAGATGTTTTCGCATCGGTCTCAAGCCAAATCATTCTTGGCTTCTTGCCCGGCGGAGCCAGTAAAAATTTTTCAAGAACTATTTCGGGACATTCGAATTCCGGCGCAGTTCGTTCCATGGCGGAAATTATGCGCGTAATATCGCCATCGTCCTGTTCGCCCAAAAATGAAAGGGTTATGTGCCAGCCTTCGGGATGCAAAATCCGCATTTCCGGAGGCAAATTCATCTTTTCAACGGCTTTGCCTATGGTTTTTATAAGAGGCGCCGGAATTTCCAGTGAAATAAAGAGTCTTCGTCTCATTGTTTAAGTTCAATAATAATGTTTTTAATGGTTCGATGCTACTCCTCCGGCAAAGCTTAGGACAAGTCGCTATGAATTGAAATTTTTTCCAAAGTCCTTAATAATGAAGCCGTGGGATTAACCGAAGATTACCTTAAAGAGCTTCAGAAGCGAAGCGGAGAATCCAAGGTTTACAAGAAATACCAGCTTGTCGGCCTTGAAATCGCCGACTTTCTTAAAGACCGGAGCCATAAATCACTTTACATAAAACTGGCGAAGGAAAACGACCCGGAGAGGCTTCTTGGCATAGCAAAAGAAATATCCCGGAACGGAAACATTAAAAACAAGGGCGCGTACTTTATGACAGTAGTTAAAGCATCAGGCATCAGACATAAGACATCAGGAAAAAAATCAAAGACATTAGGCACCAGGCACTAGACATCAGACATCAGAAAAAAAAAGATAAAATCTTTTCAGGAATTGAAGGTCTGGCAGGATGCGCATAAATTTACAATTACGGTATATAAAATAACAGAGGGATTTCCTCACGGCGAACAATTCAGTTTAACCATGCAATTAAGGCGTTCAACATCATCAATGGGAGCAAATATTGCTGAAGGATTCGGCAGGTATCACTTCAAAGAAAAAATAAAGTTTTATTTGAATGCCAGAGGTTCGGCAGTCGAATCAGAAAACCATATTCTATTAGCGAGAGATCTGAAATATATGACAATTGCCGAATCCGAGATACTATTGGATAATATGAAAGAAATTTTACGGGAATTAAACGGATTGATAAATTCAACCGGCAAAAAATCTTAATTCCTGATGCCTGTTAACTAATTACTGATTACTTAAATACAATGGAAGACAAAATCGTAACAATCGAGGAGAAAAAAGACGAAAAATTCCTGCGCAAGAAAACGCATAAATTCGATTTCAAAAAATATAGCCGCAAGGAAATAAATGACCTGATAATCAGGATGCGCAAGGCTATGAAAAAAGCCAGAGGCATAGGACTCAGCGCCAACCAAATAGGCTTGGACATAAGCGTTTTCGTCGCGCAGATACAAAGGAATGAGAATGACGAGAAATCGCTTACCGCGGGGGAACAAAAATTCTATGCCATATTCAACCCGGAAATAATAAAAGCTTCAAAGGAAAAAACAATGCTCGAGGAAGGCTGCCTGAGCGTGCCTTACATCTACGCGGAGGTGGAGCGCCCCGAAAAAGTCACGCTTGTCGGCTTCGATAAGAACGGCAAAGAAGTAAAAATAAAAGCATGGGGAATGCTGGCAAAAGTGTTCCAGCACGAAACCGACCATCTTAACGGAAAGATAATTTTGGACAGAGCAAAAAAAGTTTATAAAGTTCCGTCATCAGACCGCCTCAAAGAAAGGGAAGCAGGAATTATGAAGCAAGAATCATGAATGAATCGCCGGGTAAAATAAAAAATTTCACTGATTTAATAGCTTGGCAGGAAGCCCAAAAACTAGCCCTTGGAATTTATAAGATAACAGCCGGTTTCCCGAAAGATGAGCAATATTCTTTGGTCAACCAGATGAGGCGGGCAGCAGTATCCATCACCTCTAACATTGCCGAGGGATTTTCACGTAATTCATATAAAGAAAAAATTCAATTTTATTCCATTGCGCAAGGTTCAGTGACGGAATTGCAAAGTCAATTACTTATAAGCAAAGACCTTTACTATATTTCCATCAATGATTTTGAAAAGATGTTTGGCCAATCAACTTCTACGCATAAAATAATTAACGGGTTAATAAAAGGCGCCAGAAAAATAAACAATGACTGATTTTGCTTAATTCCCTATTCATGATTCCTTATTCTAAGTTTGTCTTCTTTGGCACTCCGATATTCGCCAGGCTAGTTCTTGAAGAACTTGTTGCGGCAAATATGCTTCCAGTGGCGGTTGTCTGCAACCCTGATCGCCCCGCAGGGCGTCATCGGGTGATAACGCCGCCTGATATAAAAAAATACATCCTCGAAAAAAGCTTATCCATTGAAATCCTCCAGCCGGAAGATCCTTCGCAAATTACCGAACATCTGTCACAGATGGCGCCTGATTTCTTTGTTGTAGCCGCGTACGGGAAAGTACTCAAAAAGAATATTCTTGATATTCCCCGTCTTGGAACAATCGGCATTCATTCATCTCTTCTCCCGAAATACAGAGGCACATCCCCTATCCATGGCGCTATCATGGCAGGTGAAACAGAAACCGGAGCCACCTTATTTGTGATGGACGACAAGATGGATCACGGTCCGATACTCGTGGAGCATAAAGTTCCCATCATGCAAAACGACACGCATGAAACGCTTTTCCCCAAAATCTGGAGTGGTGGCGGAAAAATGCTTGCTAAAATACTTCCCGATTTTCTTGACGGGAAAATAAAACCAATCGTCCAAGACGAAACAAAAGCGACATATACTAAAAAATTTACGAGTGCCGACGGTTTTATAGAGCCGCAGGATCTTGAAGAAGCGCTGAACGGCGACGAAAAAAAAGCGATTGCCGCCGATCGAAAAATTCGCGCATTCTCTGTTGAGCCCGGCGTCTGGACTCTTAAAGACGGAAAAAGGATGAAGCTTCTTGAAGCCGAATTGAAAGACGGAAAATTGATTTTGAAAACAATACAAAACGAAGGGCAAAAACCGATTAAGGTTTAGAGGTTCAAGTACATATAATCATTGTCGACATACTTGCCGCGGCGAAGAACGCTCTTCGGCAGTGAACCGAATTTCTTGAAACCCATCTTCTTATAAAGGCTCATTGCCACGGGATTATTCGCAAAAACATTAAGCGTTATCATTCTTAATCCTTTAAGATTTCGCACCGCTTCTTCAATGGTGAGAGCCATAAGTAACTTGCCTATCCCCTCGCCGCGGAACTTTTTCGTTATTCCTATATGGAACGAACCTTGCGAAGCAACCGCGTCGCTATCCTGCTCAACCGAAGCGGAGCCTGCGAGCTCTTTACCGGCAAATACCGCGAGAATAATTGTTCTTTTCTTTTCGATATTTTTAATTTTGTCCTCAAGCCATTTCTTTTCTTCTTCGATTTTGAATTTCCTGCCTTGAGCCAATATGAAAGTCCGCTCCTGCGAAAGCGCGTTGATGTATTTAAGAAAAGCGGCTACGTCGCTTGATTTTGGATAACGAATTATTATCGCCGTTCCTTTGCGGCTTATTCCCTGGAATACGATTTTTCCTTGTTTCATGTTTTAACTATAACAGGCGGCGAAATATGGCGCAAAACGGCCTGCTGAAAAAACATATCAATAAAATTTAACCGGGTCTTACTTTTCGAACAATGATATGGTATTATTTCAGTATATTACCTTTGTTCATATGAAGGCTGGATTAAAAGAAAAAGCAATAAGTCTGAGACAGGGCGGATTTTCCTACTCTGAAATCTTGAAAGAAATACCGATTGCTAAGTCGACTCTATCCTTATGGTTGCGCTCTGTTGATCTTTCTAAAAGACAAAAGCAGCGTATTACAGAAAAACGTCTTGCTGCCGCTTTAAGGGGCGGAGAGATTAGGAAGAATAACAGAATTTTAACCATTCAGAAAATTCATGAAAAAGCCGCTCGCGATATTCATAAAATATCAAAGCGCGAATTATGGCTGATGGGAGTAATGTTATATTGGGCAGAGGGTACTAAAGAAAAAGATAATCACCCAGGATGCGGAGTTCAATTCACCAACTCCGACCCCGATATGATAAAACTTTTTTTGCGATGGTTGTTTGAAATATGTGCGGTTAAAAGAGAAGAAGTTTATTTTGATATTTTTATACATGAAAATCATAGAAGCAACATAGGTAGAGCCATAAATTATTGGTCGGGAATAACCGGTTACCCAAGCAATTATTTTCCTCACATTTATTTCAAGAAAAATATAATAAAAACTAAAAGAAAAAATGTGGGTGATTCTTATTTCGGATTGATAAAAATACGCGTTAAAGCAAGCTCTAACTTAAGCAGAAAAATTGCGGGATGGACAAGGGGCGTGATAGAATACTTTCGATAAATTATCGGGAACAGTATATCTGCCGGCATCTGTCCCGCTTATGGCTGGGAGGTCGTCTAATGGTAGGACATGGGACTTTGAATCCCAGAATGAAGGTCCGATTCCTTCCCTCCCAGCCATGTGCGGGAAAACCAACTATGCGCAGGAGCCCTAGCCCGGCAGCCAGTATCTAATTTGCTACAATAAAAGCAGTTTTAATGACAGACCACTATCCTCTCTTAAAAACCCCAAATAAGCTATAATTAGCAAATGAAAATAACTTTCTTCGAAATAGCGGAATTGGAAAAAGCGCCGCTTACGGAACTTCTCCCCGGACACGAGCTGGTTTTTTACTCCGAAAAACTTACAGCCGAAAACGCGGCGCTCGCCAAAGACAGCGATGTCATTTCCATTTTCATAAACTCGCAGATAACCAAAGAGCTTCTGGACCTTTTGCCTAATTTAAAATTAATACAGACGCGTTCGACCGGCTTCGACCATATCGACCTTGAAGCGGCTAAAGCGAAAGGAATCCCCTGCTCGACGGTTCCGGCTTATGGCTCGCATACGGTCGCCGAATTCGCTTTCGCGCTGATACTGACCTTGTCCCGTAAAATCTTTATGGCAAGGCATCAGCTTATGGAAGGCGGAGGTTTCAACATACCTGCCACTTTGCAGGGTTTTGAGCTTAAAGGAAAAACTCTGGGAGTTGTAGGCACGGGACGGATAGGAAAAAATATCATAAAGATAGCCAAAGGGCTTGAAATGAACGTTATCGCTCATGATATTTATCCCGATGCGCAATTTGCCGCGGAACAAAAATTCGAGTACGCGGACCTGCCAACGCTGCTTCAACAATCGGATATCGTGACGTTGCACACGCCTTATGATGAAAAAAGCCACCATCTTATAAACAAGGACAACATAGGATTGATGAAAAAAACCGCGCTATTCATAAATACCGCGCGAGGAGCGCTCGTAGAAACCGACGCACTCATCAGGGCGCTGGAACGCGGAGATATCGCGGGAGCGGGCCTTGATGTTTTGGAGGGGGAACGCGAGCTCAAGGATGAAATCGTTCTTCTTAAAGGCGGAGCGGAATTCAAAGACTATAAGACGCTTTTTGAAAACCATGTTCTGATGGATATGCCGAATGTTGTTTTGACTCCGCACATCGCCTTCGACACCGCGGAAGGCGTTCATGAAATTCTCGAAGTTACCGCGAAAGATATCAACGGATTCGCCGGCGGAAATCCGGTAAATCTTTTGTAATCCGGTGTAAAAGCCGGAACTTTATTTTTGCGGCAGACGTATTATTATTAAGCAATGATTAAAAAAACCAGAGTCTTGCTAACAATAAGCGCAACGGCGGCCGCAATCGTCGGCATGTTAATTTCAGCTGGCAGCGCTTTCGCCGCGGCACCCACATTCGCACAATCGAGCTATACCATCGGCATTGGGCAAACGACTACGATAACGACGCAAAACGGGGTTTCCGTTTATATGACGGCAAATTCCGCTCCAAGTGCCGCTTCCGTTTCAACTAACGGAGCGCAAATCACATTGACGGGAATCGGGCTCGGCAACTCAAGCCTAACTTTCTGCGAAGTCGGCACGGCTCTGAACTGCGCGAATTTGGGAGTTATAGTGCAAGCCAATGCCGTGACGAACGTTTCCCTGAGCCAGAACAATGTTTCCCTGTCCGTAGGCAGCAACCAGTCAATCGCGATTTCGGGCGGGAACGGAAGTTATTCAATAGCGAGCAACTCCAACACTGCCGCGGTTTCAACAAGCCTCTCCGGCACCAACTTAACCGTCTCAGGACTCGCGGCGGGGAGCACAACTATCAGCATCTGCGACACGGCAAACAGCTGTGCTTCGCTTTCAGCCACAGTTTCTTCGGCGGCGTCCGGACTTACCTTCAGCGCGAACAATCTTTCATTGACTATGGGCTCGACGCAAATTGTCACCGTATCGGGCGGCAATGGCGCGTATAATATTTCGAGCACTTCCAATTCCAATATCGCGTCGGCAAGCATATCCGGCAACGCCGGCAACAACATTCTCGTGTCTGCCTCTTCCGCGTCCGGCAGCGCTTCGATAAATGTTTGCGATTCGGCAAACGTCTGCGGAACGCTTTCCGTGACAGTTTCGGCGCCGACTACCAACCAAGTCATCAGCTTCAGCGTTCCGAGTCCGACGCTCGCCGCCGGGCAAACACTTAGCGTTACGCTCACAAACACCGTTGCCGCCACGGGGTATATCGTTCTCACTAACACGGCCCCGGGCGTCGCCCAAGCCTCTTTGGACAACTCTAATCTTTCGCTTTCCGGCGTAAGCGCGGGAACGGATTTGCTCGTAATATGCACTATCGGCGGCGGCGGATGCAACCAGCTCAATGTGACGGTAACCGGCACGGGCACGGCTTCGGCGCCGGCCACAGCCGCAGCCCCCGCAACTACAACTGCCGCGCCGGCAGTAACCCCTACAACGGTGACGCAGCCGGGCGCCACTGTCGTATCTCCTCAAATACTTTCGCAGATTCAGAATATCAAAGCTTTGCTCGCACAGGCCTTGTCGCAAATACAATCGGCGCAAAGCCAGCTTGCCCAGCTTGAAACGCAGCTCAATTCCGCCAGCGCGAGCAGCGCCGGCGCAAATGCAAGCCTGTCGCCAGGAACTTTTACGGAACTTTTGGCTATCGGCTCACAGGATGACCAAGTAACCGCGCTTCAGAAAAAACTCACCGCTCTCGGATTTTACTCCGGTCCGGTGACCGGCTATTATGGCTCGCTCACCCGCGAAGGCGTTATTAAATACCAGGCCGCGCGCGGAATTACCGCCACCGGCTCGCTCGGCCCAAGCACACGGGATTCGCTTAACGCTGAATAAACGGCGGATAAAAAATCACGGGAAGCTTTGGCTTGGAGCATTTTTCCAAAGCACCCCTGAGTTATAGGATGCGCCGTCCGTCCAATAATTGATTGGCGGTTCGAATTCTTTTTTTATGTTTCAGAAACACCTGGCAGCCGGCAATTAAAGCGAGTTCAAGTCTGTGTCAATGGCGTTGAAGTTCGGGTCCTGAACGGTAACATTGTTCAAATCCTGGTTTATTGAGGCAGTGGTGTCATTTCCAGTAACCGCGCTTCCTTGGGGCGCTCCCGCAGGAACTCCCGAAGACGGCTGGCTCATCCATAACCATATACCAGCCAAAATAACGACTACCGCTACTATCAGATAAATTATTTTTTTGTCCATAAGAGTAATATAGATGTTTAATTATTGATTGGCTGTTGACGTCGCGGCCGTTGATGTCGACGGCTTTAATTCGTCAACTCCCGGGATTTGAGCCAATGCCACCGCCGCCTGCCGCACTGCGTCGCGCGCCGCTTTCACCGAATCTTCGGCATTCTTAAGATCTTTCTGCAATGCCTGGCGCGTTATCCCAACCACGCCTTTTAGCGCGGTGCTCGCCGTGCTGGTTGTGATGCCCAAAGAGTATATCTTCCCAGTCTGTGCGGAGACCGCAGTTCTTGCCGCCGCAATCGTATTCTGGGCATTAGTTATGGCAGAACGCGCCGCAATAACATCTTTGCCATTAGCCTGAGCGGTATCCGTCCGTGAAACTATTCTGCCCAAGATTTCAGCTATCTGATCAAGAACATTCGCGTAATGCGTCGTTATGCGAGTGTTGAGATCCGCTATATTCTGGTCAATGCGCTCGACCGCTGCCTTCTTGGCATTGTCTTTTATGTTCTGCAGGTCGGCTTTGAGCTTCGCGACGCGGGCTTGCGCGGCGCTTTGAACTTCCGCGCGCTTGGCTTCCACTTCCTTTTGGAAACTCTCGCGCTCGGCCTGAATCTGCTCCCGCATCGTCTGGCGGATACCCTGAACCTGCTGATTCGCCTGGGCGCGGATATTTTGAATTTCCTGCCTTACTCCTTCCCGACTACTGGTTCCGGTAGCTGGAGTTACTTGCGCCGCAGCCGGAAACGCGAACGCTAACGCGAATATTATGGTTAATATGTTTTTTATCATAGTTTCAATTATATCAACTTTCGGCTTTCGCAAAACGGGGGTTGTGGATAAATCTTTGCCTATCCTGCCGCAACATGTCTAGATTACTTTTTTCCGGCGCTATTCGCTTGAAGACTGTCCGTCGCACGAGCCGTTATGTTTCAGCCTCTGGCACAGCGCCATATATTTTCGCGCCGAATTTTTCCATGAAAAATCCTGAGACATTGTCCGTTCCATAAGGCGGGTCCATTCGCGCTTGTTGCGATAGCTTTCGTGCGCGCGCACCATTGTTATAAGAAGCGCCTGTGAATCAAATTGTTCGAAAACGAATCCCGTCCCTTTTCCGTGATGCGGGTCGAAATCCTCCACGGTATCCGCGAGCCCACCTGTTTTGCGCACTATCGGAATGCACCCGTAGCGCATGGCTTCAAGTTGAACAAGCCCTGCTGGTTCGAAATGCGATGGAATCAAAATAGCGTCGGCTCCGGCATATATCATGCGCGGGATTACATCGTCATATTCCAGATGGACTCCGACGCGGCCCTGATATTGTTCGGATATCTCTTTGAAGAATTTTTTATATTTGGAATCTCCGTCACCCACAAGCACGAATTGAAAGGACAGGTTATCAAGAAGGCTCTTGAGAATAGGCTCAAAAAGAGAAAGCCCCTTTTGTTCATCAAGCCTGCCGTTTATTCCGAATATCATCACATCTTCGTCTTCAACGAGGCCGAACTGGCGCTGAAGCGCCAATTTGTTTTTGTGCCGCGCCTTGAAATGCCTGTTGCTGTAGCGGGTCGCGATAAGAGTGTCGGATGACGGGTCGAACCGTTCGACGTCAATGCCGTTTAAAATGCCGACGAGGCTGCCCCTGCGCTCCTGCAATATTCCGTCAAGGCCCTCGCCGTATTCTTTTGAAGTGATTTCCTGCGCGTATGTCGGAGAAACGGTGATTATTTCATCGGCGTATAAAATTCCGCGGCGGATTCCATTCAGATATTTCATTTCTCCGAAAAACTGCGGAATCGGCTTTTGTCCGGAATCGGCGTCCATTTCCGAAATGAACGACGCGTCAAACGTTCCCTGGTGCTTCAGATTGTGGATGCAGAATATGGTTGCTATCCCTTCAAGCTTTTTGTCGCCGGCGTATTCAGTTTTCAAAAGATTCGGAATAAATCCCGTTTCCCAGTCGTTGGCGATTATGAAATCCGGCTTCCACTTGGAGAGCTTTATGAATTCTATCGCGGCGCGCGAAAGAAAAACCCAGCGTATGGTGTCGTCCGCGTAGCCGTAAACATTCGCGCGCTTTTCGAAAAATTCCATATTTTCCAAAAAATACGCGATTCCCCCGTCTTCGCCCGTATAGCTGAGAATATTTGAAATAAGAAGTCCGTGCGGGTCTTCTTGCTTTGTCGCGACACGCAAACGTTCTATTTCCTTTTTCATGGGAAATTTTTCGGCATCCATAGTCCCGTATTTGGGAACGAATACGCGCGCGTCGCACCCCAGTTCGCGCATCGCCCTGGGCAACGCCCGTAAAACTTCGCCAAGGCCCCCTACCTTTGCGAAAGGCGCCGCTTCGGCGCCGACAAACAGTATTTTGAGGGGGTTTTCCTTAACCTGAAGTTTTTTCATGCTTGTGCATTATACCGCAAAACGAGGATATACGCCATTATTCCAATAAAATCCTTGCGTTATTAGTGCATTTCAGACCCTGTCCGCCAAAAAACCTCCGGCTTGCAGTGCCCAGAGCTTGCTGTAAAGTCCGCCTTCCTTTTTCGAAAGTTTTTCGTGAGTTCCCTCTTCCCTTATCACTCCGTTGGCGATAACAACTATCCGGTCCATCTTGCGTATCGTCGAAAGTCGGTGAGCTACGACGATCGCGGTCTTTCCCTTCATCAATTTATCGAGCGCGTCCTGAACCAGCGATTCGGAATGCGAGTCCAAACTCGATGTCGCTTCGTCGAGAATGAGTATAGGAGCGCCTTTTAGCATGGCGCGCGCGATGGCTATGCGCTGGCGTTCGCCGCCGGAAAGTTTTATCCCCCGCTCACCGACATACGTTTCGTATCCCTGCGGCAATCCTTTTATGAATTCATTGCAGTGCGCGAGTTCCGCGGCGCGTTTAACTTCTTCATCCGACGAGTCAGGCCGCCCATATCTGATATTCTCAAGCAGTGTTCTGTGGAAAAGAATCGGGTCTTGCGGAACGAACGCAACGCTGTTTCGCAGCGAAGCCAGCTTTACATGCCGGATATCTTGTCCGTCGAGCGAAATTTTTCCTCCGGAAACATCGTACAGCCGCATGATTAGGCGCACAATCGTCGACTTGCCGGAACCGGACGGCCCCACAAAAGCCACTTTCTGCCCTCCGGGAATCGATAAATTGAATTTGTCGAGAATTTTTCTGGTTTCGTTGAAATTGAAAGACACGTTTTCGAAATTAATCGAGCCGTTTTTAATTTCAAGCGGCTTTGCGCCTGGAGCGTCGACAATATCTTTCGGCAGGATAACCATGTCCACCAATTCTTTCGCGTCGGCGAAGCTCTGATAAAAGTCGCGTATGACTCGCGAAAAATCCCACAACTGGCCGGAGAGCCCGATGAGATAGGATTGTATCAGGACGAAAGTGCCGATGGTGAAAATTCCCGACTGCCAGTAACCTATCGAAAAATAAAACAGAGAAAACTCCGCGAGAGTAATCAGCCCCGACTGCACGGCGTCGGTCGCGCCGTTCAGGTTCCACGTAAAGGCGGTAACGCGCGCCTGGTCGTCGGCAACCTCTTTGAAATAATTCGATTCCGATTTCTCGCCGTTAAAAAGCTGGATGGTCGTGTGGTTGGTCACCGCGTCCGAAAGTACCGCGGTACTGAACGATTCCGCTTCGGCGCGCTCTATGTCGTATTTCATTTTCCAGCGCGCGAAAAAATAGTTGAAAATGAGAAATGAAAAAACAAGCGCGATTATTATCAAAGCTATCGCCGGCTCTATGAGCCAGACGACGATTACCATTCCGACGATGCGGATAAAAAGCGGAATTACATTCCAGAACAAGCGGTCAGTCAGCACTTCAAAAGAACGGCTGAAGCGGTTTATGCGCTGGATGATGGAGCCGGTGAAACGGTTGGCGAAAAAAGTGTAGGAGTGCCCGAGAATGTAATCAAACGAGTTTTCCTTCAGTTTGGCCATCACTTTCGCCTGAAAGCCGGAAGCCAGAAAAGTAGCCGCGCGGTAAGCCGCCCACAAAATCCCGTTCAAAATAAGAATATAAAGTATCGTTTGGACAAGGAGCGGCGCGGTTTCCGCCCTGGTGGCGGAACCCGTCAGCAAATCGAAAAAATGCTTGTAAAGAATCGGGATGAAAATCGCCATTATGCTCGGAATCACCAGCAGCGCTACAATAAAAAAACCGACGGCTTTGTACGGCTGTATCGCTTTCCAATATTCTTTCAACACCTGCGTTTTTGTGGAATAAGTTTCCTCGCGGTGCCGCGCTTTTTTATACATTCTTTTCATAACAGGGCTTATATTACATCAAATAATCGGAGCGGCACAAGGGAATCGTTTTTAATCCGAGCGCGCTCGTTTTTACGGCGCAATTTGGTATAATAAAAGAATATAATAACAGAGCTAAATAAATACACTTATGTCTAAAAAAGATTGGATAGCTGTCGGCATAGTGCTTGTTATCGTCGCGGCCAGTTATTGGATAAGCGGCGGCTACGATTATAAAAATACGGGAACACCCGCGGCACCCGCGACAACGCAGCAGAATTCGATAGCGCCGGCTATAGTTTCCAAAGCCGAAGGATTTTACATCGGTTCGGCCTACGTAAGCATAGTCACTTATGACGGCAATGGATTTTCTCCCGCCACGATTACAATTCCAAAAGGCAGCGCGGTCATCTTCAGGAATTATTCCCCTAAGGAACTCCGCGTGGCTTCCAATCCGCATCCGACTCACGACGGTTATCCGACAAAGAACGGCTGCGTCGGCAGTACGTTTGATTCATGCAGCAACATACCGCCCAAAGTTTCCTGGTCGTTCTTTTTCGATTATCCGGGAGAATGGGGCTATCATAATCACTTGAACCCGTCGCAGGGTGGCACTGTAATAGTTCAGTAAAGTATGGGAGCGGTAATACACGGACATACGATAGACGGCGACCCGATAGCCCTTCACTACCTGGAAAACCTTTCTTACGAAGAGCTCGAAACCATAATCAATGAAGCCAGAAATAAGGGAAAAAGCGGCTTCAAGCACGATGACAGGCACTATGAAGTGGTGCGTACGTCCTCGGGAAATTATGTCGTTGCCAGAGTAGAATCCGGCGGTTGGTTCTAGGGACACTTTTTGAGCAACGGACTTCACCCCACACATAAGCAAGTTATGTGTGGGGTTCACTTATAGCGGTTTTTGCCCTAAAGTTTAAAAGCGGGCACTTGCATCGTATATATAGTATATGGCTGGCCAGACAACAATTAAGCGAAGTCCGATAGTTCTTATACGTACGCTGATCTTGATAGAGGCGGCCGCTTTTATCGCCTATTTGGCCGGCGTGCTGCTCGGCAATTATAAATACGAAATTTACACCAGATTTCAGCTCCTTTCGGAGATA
>DATKTR010000031.1:0-30526 GCA_035531015.1 Minisyncoccota bacterium
ATACTCGCAAACCAGTTGTTATAAATTTGAAGGAAAATGAAATATTCCAAGTTATGAAAGCAACATGCGCGCTTCCATTTTTCTATAACGAAAAAGTATTTATTAACGGAAAGAGGTGTATTGATGGAAGTTTATCAATAAATAAAATATTTGATTCAATCATTAGTCAGCTTGAAGCAGATGGATTTACGGAGATTATAGTTATCGTGAACAGAAAAAATCTAATTAAATCCACCTCTCCTATTATAAAAATATTGGAACCCAGCAAAATGCCGTTATTTTCCCAATTTGATACCAATAAAAAAAGGATAATTAAAACGATTGAACAGGGCTTTAGCGATACAAGATTTTTCTTTAGTAACAATAAAATTTAAAAGTGGTAAAATAAAACTAATGCGTAAATTAATCGTCGCCAATTGGAAAATGAATCCCGTCTCGCTCAAAGAGGCCTTACGGCTTTTTGAGCGAACGCAGATTTACGCGGATAAGGCGCGGATAAACGCAGAAGTTGTAATTTGTCCGCCATTTCCGTACATAGCGCCAATTGCCGAGCGCAAATCGCAAAAAGTAAAACTCGGAGCGCAGGACGACTTTTGGGAAAATCAAGGCGCCTACACGGGCGAAGTTTCTCCTTTGATGCTCAAGAACTCGGGCGTTAAGTATGTGATAGTTGGCCATTCAGAACGCCGCCGTCTCGGCGAAACGGACGAAATGATAAATAAAAAGTTGAAAGCCGCGCTGGAAGCGAGGTTGAAGCCCATACTTTGCGTGGGCGAACCCAAGAGGAAAGTATCAAGTATCAAGTATCAAGTATCAAGAAAAGGAGACAAATTAAAGGAAGCGAAAAATTTCGTTAAGGCCCAACTCAAAAGGGATTTAGCAGGCATTCTACCTACTACATACCACTTACTATCTACTCATTTAACAATCGCCTATGAACCCGTTTGGGCCATAAGCACCAATAAGAACGCAAAACCCGACAAACCGGAGGATTCGCTCGAAATGATTATGTTTATCAAGGAATTTTGCCATAAGCAATTTGCGATTAGCCATTTGCCGGTACTCTACGGCGGCTCCATCACTTCAAAAAACGCTAAAAGTTTCTTACAATATAAGGACATTGACGGCGCACTTGTCGGGGGCGCAAGTCTCAAACCGGAAGAGTTCGGTAAAATAATTAAAAGCGCAAGTAAATAAAAAATGGAAAACACTAGGGAAAAGAAATATTTTTGGTTCCTGCTGGATGTTTTGTTAGCGGTCGTGATAATCGGCGTTTCGTTTGTCGTGACGCCGGCGATACAGAAATTCGGCGATTCGATGTCGCCTGCGCGCACTTTAGTCGTAAGCGGCGAAGGAAAGACAACGGTTTCTCCTGATATTGCGGAAGTTTCGTTTTCCGTAGTTTCTCAAGGGACCAATCCTCAAAATCTCGCGGCTGCGAATAATGACAAAATGACTGCGGTCATAAACAACATAAAATCCAACGGAGTGGACGCAAAGGATATAACTACGACAAGTTATAACCTTCAGCCGAATTACAGTTATGACAAAAATACCGGACGAAGCTACATTTACAACTATACGCTTACGCAAACCGTTTCGGTAAAGATAAGGGATCTTTCAAAAGTCGCGGACGTGATAGGCGGAGTCGTTCCGCTCGGAGTTAACCAGATGGGCAGCGTTTCATTCCAAATAGACGACCCTGAAAAAGTAATCGGGCAGGCGAGAGAAGATGCTTACAATCAGGCCAAAGAAAAAGCCCAGGCTATCGCGGCTGCGAGCGGAGTCAAACTCGGAAGAATTATAAGCATAAACGAATATCAGAACACTCCGATGCCTTACTACAAGAATGTTTCGGCATTGGGAATGGGCGGAGCAGCTTCTCAAGTTTCAGTACCTTCGATAGAACCCGGAAGCCAGGAACTCACATTAAATGTCTCGGTAACATACTCGCTCGAATAAAATGAATTCGGCCATGCTCGGCATAATCATAAATGGATAAAAAAGACCTGACTCTGTCGTTTATAATCGGCGGCGCGGTTGGAATTTTGTTCCAACCGATACTTTCCAATTTTTCTTCCGGCATGTCGACGCTGGCATCGATTCCGCTGACGCAGCTGCGCGTCATCGCGTTTTTTGTTTTTTTGTTTGGAGCTCCGGCAGCTCTGTTCGTTTTCCATTTTTTCAGCAGGTTCGCTCCCGTTCTTTATCAATTCGCGAAATTCGCTTCGGTAGGCGTGCTGAACACGACTGTTGACCTGGGAGTTTTCAATTTGGAAACATTTCTTTACGGTTCTTTGCCTGGCGCGTTTATTTTTTCCATTTTTAAGGCTATTTCGTTCATAATTGGAACGACAAACAGCTTTATTTGGAACAAATATTGGACATTTGGCGCCAATGCGACTCCTCGGGCCGGCGAAGTGGTGAAGTTTTACGCAATCGCCATAATAGGGGGATTTCTTAACGTAGGCGTCGCAACCGCGGTGAGGACGGCCAATTTCAGCTTCATTCCTCCGAATGTGCTCGTGAATCTGGTCGCTCCGATGTGCGGAATACTCGCCGTATTCATGTGGAATTTCATCGGATACAAGTACGTGGTGTTCAAGAAATTTGACTAAATGGCAAAAGCGGCGTATAATGCCTGCGAATGAGTGTGAGTATACCTCAACGACGATATCGACTGAGGCATGCCCCTAAGTTATGTTTGGCAAACCCCGGCTCCGGCCGGGGTTTGTTTTTATTTAGCAGTCCGCTGGCTTTTGAAGTTTATGCCCCGATGATTTAATATGTTCTCGAGCAGCCGGAGAGCACTCATTTAAACAAACATAACATCTGAGGTCACCCCGGCTGCTCACCATTAGTCAATAGAAATTAGACATCAGTTGTCAGAAGTAAATATAATTCTAATTCCTGATGCCTAGTGTCTGATAACTAATGTCCTGAAATAACATGTTTAAGGAAAATATATCGCTTTCCGATTTTTCAAGTTACAAAATAGGCGGGCCAGCCCGTTATTTTTTTGAAGCCAAAAGCGCGGACGAATTGAAAGAGGCAGTCAGGGAAGCCAAAAAACAAAATTTGGAATTTTTAATAATCGGGGGAGGAACCAATTTTCTTATCAGCGACGAAGGATATCCGGGGTTGGTTATAAAACCGTCCATTAATTTTATCGAGAAAACTGGGAATGAAATATCCGTCGGCGCAGGAGCCTTGATGGCAAGCCTCGTCGACTTTTCCGTCAAAAATAATTTAAGCGGATTGGAATGGGCTGGAGGCTTGCCCGGCACGGTTGGGGGAGCTATTCGCGGCAATGCCGGAGCTTTCGGAGGGGAGATAAAAGATTCCGTAAAAAAAGTAGTAAGCCTGGATATTTCAACTTTGGAAGAAAAAGAGAGAAGCTCTTCGGACTGCGACTTCGGTTACCGATACAGCATTTTTAAAAATCCTTTGAATGAAGAAATAATAGTTTCCGCAGTTTTTGGTTTTACGGAAGGCGACAGGGAAGAGATGGAAAAAAGCGTGAATGAAAAGATTTCGTACCGCAAAGAACGCCAGCCTCTCGAATATCCGAACGCAGGAAGCGTTTTTAAAAATGTGGATTTAAAAAAAATCCCGAAAGATCAACTCGCGCGTTTTGAAAAAGTAGTAAAAAAAGATCCTTTTCCGGTTGTTCCTACGGCTTACATAATTTCCGAAGCCGGATTAAAAGGAATCAGTTCCGGAGGCGCGATGATATCTCCCAAGCATCCGAATTTTATCGTTAATATATCTAACGCGAAAGCTTCAGATATAAAAAATCTTATTGCCATAGTAAAAAAAGAAGTAAAAAATAAATTTGGAATCGAGCTGGAAGAAGAAATTATATTGATTTAGAAATATTTTTTTGCAAAAATAAAGTTATCCACAGATTTGCGCTAATTTTGAAAATTCAGTTTGCTATAATCAAGTAAGGAGTGAGATTGAAATTTAATTAATTTTTATCTCAGCCGAGCGCACTGATTAATGAAGCACGGCTTCATGCAATTTATCTCCAAAGATAAATTATTTTCGCAACACCACTGGGTGCTCCCGCTTGTGAGGAAAATTTAGCGGGCTAAAGGTCGAGTGATCCCTATTAAAATTTGTTCCTAAACACAATGGCAAAAAAGAAAGCAGCTAAGAAAAAGGCAAAGAAGACTGCAAAGAAGAGAATATAGCCTTTTCAAACTCCCGTCTAATTTTCCGGTTTACACATTTACGTAGTGTTGGCCGAAAAGTTAGGCGGGAGTTTTTTTATTGTCAAAACGCCTTTTTATGAGCTTAAGTGCGGCGCCAGATTGCGTTCCTGTTGGCTGGGAGGTAAAATTAAGCCAATGAAAATAACCATCGAAGCCTCGGGCGTGGAGTTGACACCGCCGCTTAAAGTATATATTGAAAACAAACTCAAGCCTCTTTTTAAGATAGCAGGGAAACTGGAAGGGGAGGCTGATGCAGAAATTTTGGTGGAAGTTTCGCGCACAACCAAACATCATAATAAAGGACCGGTATTCCGTGCCGAAGGAAATTTAAAACTTAAGAAAATTCTTTTCCGCGCGGAGGCCGACGGAGAAAGCATTCGTGCGGCGGTGGATATTTTGAAAGACGAGCTTAAGAGAGAAATAATAAACTTTAAAGAACGCTCCGCTTCCAAGGGAAGAAGAGATGAGAGGTCTGCCAAAAAAACTTTGCGTCTTTCAAAAGATGCGCGCTTCCGCGCGAATAAAGAAAGCCGCTAATCGATAATGTCATTTTTAGGAAAAATATTCGGCGATTCTAACGAACGCTATTTAAAATCGCTTGAGCCGGCGATTGAACGGATAGATTCTCTGGAGAAAGATTTTAAAAAACTTTCCGCCGAAGAACTTAAAAATTCGACGGTGAAACTGAAAGAACGGCTAAAGAACGGAGAAACTTCCGATGAAATTCTTCCGGAAGCTTTTGCCGCGGTAAGAGAAGCAGCGTCGCGCGTTCTTAATCAGCGGCCATTTGATTCGCAATTAATAGGAGGAATGGCTATCAATCGAGGCGCTGTTGCCGAGATGGCAACCGGTGAAGGAAAAACTCTTGCTGCCGTGGCTCCGGCGTATCTTAACGCTCTTGCCGGCGGAGGAGTGCATATTGTCACCGTAAACGAATATCTGGCAAGGCGCGACGCGGTCTGGATGGGCAAGATTTACAGGTCTCTTGGGCTCGAGGTGTCTTGTTTGGTGCCGAACTCGGCGTTTCTTTACGACCCGGAATGGGAAGTTTCCGAAGACGCGTTAGAGCTCATTAACAAAGAGGAAGAAGCTACTGGCAGCTTTCTGGTTCAGCAGGAATTTTTGAAGCCTATTACGAGGAGAGAAGCCTACAAGGCCGATATTGTTTACGGAACCAATCATGAATTCGGATTCGACTATTTGCGCGACAATCTTGCCTATAATTTTGAAGACCAAGTTCAGGGAGGGCGCGGTTTCGCGATAATCGACGAAGTCGACAGTATTTTGATAGACGAAGCCAGGACGCCGCTGATAATCTCGGCTCCGGATATGGAGTCCAGTGAGTTTTATAAAGTTTTTGCCAGAATATCAGATAAATTGAGCGCGGAGGAAGATTATACCGTTGATGAAAAATTCAAAACCGTCAGCGTAACATCGGAGGGCATAACAAAGGTGGAGAAATTTATCGGCGTGAACAATCTTTACGCTCCGGAAAATCTGAGGCTGGTGCATTATCTTGAAGAAAGTTTGAAGGCGAAAGTGGTTTTTAAGCGCGACAAGGATTATGTCGTTAAAAACGGCGAAGTAATAATCGTCGACGAGTTTACCGGCCGCATGCTCCAGGGGCGTCGTTACAGCGGCGGCCTTCATCAGGCGATAGAAGCAAAGGAAAATGTCAGGGTCAAGGAGGAATCAAGGACATACGCAAAAATTTCCATTCAGAATTATTTCCGCCTTTATAAAAAGATTTCGGGAATGACCGGAACCGCTCAGACATCCGCGGAGGAATTCTACAAAGTTTATAATCTTGAAGTCATTAGCATTCCGACAAACAGGCCGCTTGCCAGAAAAGAATTGGCGGACCTTGTTTATAAAAATTCCGAAGCCAAGTGGCAGGCTGTCGTTAAAGACATAAAGGAGAAACAAGAAAAAGGGCAACCGGTTCTTGTTGGTACCACTTCCATACAAAAAAACGAATTGATATCCGAAAAGCTTTCCGATGCGGGAATTTTGCACGAAGTTTTGAACGCCAAGAACAACGAGCATGAAGGAGCGATAATCGCTCAGGCCGGCAAGCTGAAAGCCGTAACGGTGGCCACAAACATGGCCGGACGCGGAGTCGACATAATCCTCGGCGGCAATCCTTCGACTCCGGAAGAAGCCGCCAAGGTGCGCGAAACGGGCGGATTGCATGTTATCGGAACGGAACGCCACGAAGCGCGGCGCATCGACAACCAGCTTCGCGGGCGCTCCGGAAGGCAGGGCGATCCCGGTTCGGCGCAGTTTTTCCTTTCGCTTGAAGACGACCTGCTGCGCGTTTTCGGCGGCGACAAAATAAAAGGGATGATGGAAAGCTTCAATCTTCCGGAAGATCAGCCGATACAGGCGGGATTTTTGTCCAAAGTGATAGCCCAAGCGCAGGCGAAAGTCGAAGGTTTTAATTTCGACCTCCGCAAGCGCCTTCTCGAATACGATGATGTCTTGAACCGGCAAAGAACGAGCATATACGTGGAACGCCAGAAAATTCTTGAAAGCATGAGAAAGGAAGACGTCGCGGACTTGATATTCAAAGCTGTAAGAGAATATCTCGAAAACGGCATTTTCGGCGAAGAACATGACGTGCCTGCCATCGCGAACGAGGAGCTTAAAAAAATGTTCGAAGACGGGGGACTAACGGATAAGGAAAACTCTTTTCCGGAAAAGACGGATTTCGATTCTCTTTCCGATTTCCTGAAGAAAAGAAGCAGTGATGTCTCGGTTGACCCGCTTTCCAAGAACCGCCTTTTAAGCATCCTAGATTTGCTTTGGATGAGCCAGCTCGAAGACCTGGAAGCATTGAGCGAATCGGTGGGTCTGCGCGCTTACGGCCAGAGAGATCCCGTTGTTGAATACCGGCAGGAAGCTCACCGCCTTTTCAGGGATTTCTGGAACAATTTCAACGGCTGGGTATTTATGAATATTTTCAAATTGGCGCGCGTAGATGCCAACAGCCAGCAAATGATAGCTGCAGTACCGCACAATCATCCGCATGCGGCAGGCGCCGCGTCTGGCGACAAAGTAGGGAGGAACGACCCGTGTCCGTGCGGAAGCGGGAAGAAGTATAAAAAGTGTCATGGCGCGTAATAACAAAATAAACATATGAACATTTGTGTTTTCGGAGACAGTATTACGTGGGGCGCGTGCGACTACAAATATGGAGGATGGGCTACGCGACTTCGAAATTATTTCGAAGAGCGTGGCGATACCGTTCTTGGTGCGGACGGAAAGGCTGTCGATGTCGAAGTTTGCAATCTGGGAATTTCCGGAGATAACACCGATGATTTGCTAAAGCGCATTGAGCCTGAAGCCATTGCGCGCGAACCGCAAATGATTATTTTTGCGATAGGAATCAATGATTCCCAGTATCTGGACGGAGATAAAAACAAACTAAGAGTATCTCTTAATAATTTTATTTCCAATTTAAATGAACTTGTTTGGATTGCCAGAAAATTTACAAACAAAATTATTTTCGTCGGCCTGACAGATGTTGACGAAAGCAAAACGAAACCTATACCTTGGAGTCCTGCGAAATCATATGACAACGCGCTTATTGCAAAATATGACAGCGCCATAAAAGATTTTTGCAAAGAAAAAATTTAATTTATATCGACGTTAAAAATTTGGTGACTATCAAAGAGTTGGAAGACGGTTTGCATCCTAATTCACTGGGACACGGAAAAATGTTTGATAAAATAAAACCAGAAATAGAAAAACTTATAATTGAATGACAATAGATGCCATGAAATATAAATTCGAATTCATTAAAATTTACACCACGGTTGCCAAGAAAAGCGACGCGGAGCGAATTGCGAAAATTTTGTCCGAAAAGAAACTATCCGCGTGCACGCAAATAGCCGGTCCGATTACCAGCGTTTATAAATGGAAAGGCAAACTGGAAAAATCCAAGGAATGGATGTGTTCAGCCAAGGCAAGAAAAGGCGATTATAAAAAAATAGAAAAGGCCATTAAAGAAATACATCCGTACAAGCTGCCGGAAATTATAGCTCTGCCGATTGTCGGTGGAAGTCCGGAATATTTCAATTGGATGCGAAAAGAAATATGAACAATATGCCCAAATTAGGGAGATACAAACACTACAAAGGCAATGAGTACGAAGTTATTGGCGTTGCCAAACACAGTGAAACGCTTGAAGAAATGGTTGTGTATCGTGCACTTTATGGTAGTCATGATTTGTGGGTGCGTACGTTAAAGATGTTTGTTGAAGAAATTGAAGTCGACGGTAAAAAAATGCCGCGCTTTGAATATATAGATGCCGCGTAAATCTTTCACACTAGTAATAGGAGAAGCAGATAGGGACATTTTCGAGGCGATTAAAAAAGGCACAAAGAAAGTGGAAACGCGTGCGGCGACTCCAAAGTACCGCGAAGTTGATGCCGAGGACGAACTTGTTTTTGTTTGCGGCAAAAAGAAGTTCTCAAAAATAGTAGTATCCGCGCACGTTTTCAAGACGATAGAAGGCTTGCTTAAGGAATATAAAGTAAAAGACATAAATCCCGCTTTGAAAACCGAAAAAGAACTGAAGAAAATGTGGGCGAGTTTTCCGGGATATCCGGCAAAGATAAGGAAGCATGGTTTGATAGCTTTTGAATTGGAATAATTCCATAAAATGAAAAAGCCATCCAGGTTTAACCCGGACGGCGTTTTGTCTTGTTGCGTGAATATCAGTTTTTCGGCAATACCTCCTTGCTGATTGGCGCGATTAGCCTCGCTATGTTTGCCGCCAATTCTTCGTTGACGCTGCCGGCAGATTCCAGAAGAGAATCTATGTGGCTGTCATGAAGGCCGTGTTCGCCCAATATTTCCGCAAATCTTTTTTCTGTAATTTTCATTACTTCTTTCCTTTGGTTGATGACAAAAAACAGGCTACAGTATAACAAACTTTGATTTAAATTGCAAGAAACTATTGTTAATAAAAAAAGCCCCGACGCATGCGCCGGGGTGTTCAACTTGAATTTGGCGGCGGCCGTCTTTTTATTTTTCTTATTATAGATAAGATTAAAGCATAGAAAGACGATTTTATCTTTCTCGGAGAGTTTTCCAGAGTGATTTTTTTCTTCTCCGCTTCAATTTGCTTCCGCCGTCTTGTTCTCTGCCGCAAATAATTTCCCGGTGGCAAGGCCATGGGGTCTCCTTTCGCCGATGTCAATTTCGGCTATCTTTAGGCTATGAGAGTGATGTGCTTTTGTCAAAAATGATTTACAATTGGCAACGAGGCAACGCAAGAGTAATAAATTTTTGCGATTGCCGAGTGAACCAATTGAAGAATTGCCATGTAAATTTATGACAATTCTTAAAATGTAAGCAAATGAAGGACAAAAAAGCGTCTCCAAACGAAATAAAAAAAAGGAAAATCGGGGTTGCCAAAATAATAAAAACCCTAAAAACTCTGTTTCCAGAACCTAAAATAGCCCTGAATTATTCCAATAACTGGGAGCTTTTTGTCGCCGTTGTCCTGTCGGCGCAGTGCACGGACAAAAAGGTGAATGAAGTCACGGAAAAGCTTTTCAAGAAATACAGAAAGCTCGACGATTATATAAAGGCGAAACAGAGTGATTTTGAGAAAGATATAAGACCAGCTGGGTTTTACAGAAATAAAGCCAAAAATATTCTGGCGGCGGCAAAAGAAATTAAAAAAAGATTTGGCGGGAAAGTGCCGAAAACTATGGCCGAGATGCTGACGTTGCCTGGAATAGGCAGGAAGTCGGCAAACGTCATTTTAGGAAACGCTTACGGCGTAGTGGAGGGTATAGCAGTGGATACTCATGTCATAAGGCTTTCGAAAAAGTTCGGGTTGACTGCTCACAGCGACCCGGTGAAAATAGAAAGAGACCTTATGGAAATAGTTCCGAAAAAAGACTGGTTCGTTTTTACTTATCTCCTGATAGATTACGGGAGGAAATATTGCCCGGCGCGTCCGCATGACGAAAGCAAATGCCCATTATTCAAACTTAAATGAAAAAAGAGAAAGAAAAAACGATGGTTCGACCAGCTCACCATAAAAAGGTAGCCGTGTTCGACATCGATGGCACAGTTTTCCGTTCAAGTCTTCTGATAGAACTGGTAAATGCCCTTATTGCCGGCGGAGTTTTTTCGCCTAAAGTGCGCGATGAATATTCGGCCGAATATAAGCTTTGGCTCGACAGGAAAGGCGCTTACCCCGATTATATAAACGCGGTCGTAGTTGCTTTCGACAAGAACATAAGAGGAATAAAAGAAAAAGATCTCGACGCCGCTGTAAAAAAAGTAATTTTAGCGCAGAAGGGCAGGCTCTATAGATATACCAGGGATTTGATAAAGGAGCTTAAAAAGAAAAATTATTACATGCTGGCGATTTCCCATTCGCCGATGTACGTGGTCGGACGATTTGCAAGAGAGCTAGGTTTCGACAAGGTGTACGGCATGCTCCTTGAAGCCGACGCGAAGAAGCGAATTACCGGAAGGCATATACACAAAGATCTGATTTTAGACAAAGCGAAAATATTGAAACGCGCCGTTGAAAAAGAAAATCTGACGCTCAAAGGTTCGGTCGGAGTAGGCGACACGGAATCGGACATTCCGTTCCTGAAAATGGTTGACGACCCTGTTTGTTTCAATCCAAATTACTCGCTTTATAAGGTAGCCGTGAAGAACGGCTGGAAAGTTGTTGCCGAAAGAAAGGACGTTATCTACAAGATAAGATGAAGATTTTCAATAAATTCACATCCGGTTCCGCTGAAATTATCCGGAAGAACGGGATTGGCGTTATGCCAACGGATACGATTTACGGCATTGTTTGTTCAGCATTGTCCAAAAAAGCGGTCAATGAGGTTTACCGTTTGCGCAAAAGAAGCCCCAATAAGCCCGTTATTGTGCTAATTTCTTCGTTGAATGACCTAAAAAAATTTGATATTTCGTTAAGCGCCATTGGCCATAGGCTATTAGCAAAGTTATGGGCCGGTCCGATAAGCGTAGTGTTGCCAATAGCCAGTGGCAAATCGCAAATGACCAAGCTCAAATATCTGCATCGGGGCAAGAAAGCTATCGCTTTCCGCATGCCGGCAAGCGCTCCTTTAAGGCGGTTTTTGAAAAAAACAGGCCCACTCATAGCCCCGAGCGCCAATCTTGAGGGCAAGACGCCGGCAAGAACGATAAAAGAAGCGCAAAAATATTTTGGCGATAGTATTGATTTTTATATTGACGGCGGAATAATAAAGTCAAAGCCGTCAACTCTTGTTTCCATGAAGAATGGAAAAATTTTCTTAATAAGGAAAGGAGCGGTTGGCAAACTGATTACTGATGACTTATGACTTATGACTATTAACTAACCATGTATCAGCTTGATAGGTTAAAAAATATCAAAAATTTAATGCACGGTTTTTCAGACATGGAAGACGGCAATATGTCATTTAATTGGGGTGAAGAAAACTCGGTAATAAAAAACAGAGAAAATTTTTTAGCAGGACTTGGGATAGATACCAGCGATTGCGTAATAACGAGGGCAAGAATGTCTCATAACACTGATATCGAAACTATAGACAGTTCGATTAAGGGCAGGGGAACGAAATTTTCAGCTTCAGACGCAGCCGACGTCGATGCCATGATAACCGGCGAGAAAAATCTTTTTCTTGTGATTCTAACCGGAGATTGCATACCGCTCATTCTTTATGACCCCATTAAGAGTGTTCTGGCACTGGCTCATCTGAGTCGGATAAATACGCCTCAAAATTTTACGAGAAAAATCATAGAAAAAATGGAAAGCGAATATGGGGCTAAGCCGGCCAATATTCTGGCTGGTATCGGACCTTTTATAAACAAAGAGTCATATATATTTTCCGCTGAAGAGCTAATGAAAATAGTGCCGGATGAAAAAATTTTCGGCGGGTTCATTTCCGATTTGTCCGATGGTACAAAATCAATAGATCTCGTTGGATATAATATTCGGGAAATAATTTCGGCAGGCATCAAAAAAGAAAACATCGAAATAAGCGGAATCGATACGGCCAAAGACAAAAATTTCTTTTCGCATTGCCGTTCGGTGCGGACAGGCGAACCGGAGGGGCGGATGGCTACGGTCGCAGGCATCAAAAGTTAAACCTATCATGGTAAGAAAGCTTTTAAAGGTAAGGGTTTTCGGAAAGGTTAAAGGGGTATTTTTCCGCCACTCGGCGAAAATAAAAGCAGATTCGCTTAGTCTTAACGGCTTTGCCAGAAACGAAGATGGTGACTGTGTTTATATCGAGGCCGAAGGAAGCGAGGGCAGGCTTAAAGAATTTATGGAATGGTGCCGCGAAGGTCCGCCGCTCGCAAAAGTAGGCAGAATCGAGGCTTTTTGGGCAGAGCCGAGTGGAGAATTCTCGGAATTTGAGATAAAATAGCCCTGATGGCGAGTAAAAAAATAATGGGAAAATTGGCTGAAGAGCGGTCCAAGATAAGAAAAGAAGTGCGCGAAAGGACGTTTACGTATCTTGTTGCCGCGTTCGGCCTTGTCGCCAGTTTGGCGTGGAACGAAGCGGTTAAATCCCTAATAGATTATTTTCTGCCCGCGGGCACCAACACGTTGCTGGCAAAATTCATTTATGCGGTTTTTATCACTGTTCTCGTCGTAATTTTAACCATTTATCTGGAGAAAATACTTAAAAGAGAAGAAAAGGCCGGCGAATAACAATCATTAAAATTATCCATAATAAAATGCTTTTTGAATTTTACGGAAAGGAATGCCCTCATTGCATGAGAATGAACCCTAAAATTGAGCAATTGGAAAAAGAAACAGGCGTTAAGGTGGAAAAGTTCGAGGTTTGGCACGACGAAGCTAACGCGAAAAAAATGGAGGAATACGACAAAGGCTTATGCGGCGGAGTCCCGTTTTACTTTAACACCGACAGCGGCAAATTTATCTGCGGAGAAAGTTCATATGAAGAATTGAAGGCATGGGCGGGAAAGTGAATCCCGTTAGAAGCCGCGATTACAACAAGTTACAAAATTAATTTTTAAATAGCCGAGATAATCAGTAAATCAATGACAAGCATAGAGTATGCCGCGATTTGCTTCTAACGGGATGAACCTTTTTAAATAGCATGGTCGTATATATAGCAACGCATACGCTATTTTTATTTTTTTAAACAATGGAAAAAACAATAACAAAAATTAAAAAAGACAAATTCGGTCCGGAATACGTAATAGAAGTTTATGACCCTGTTTTGGGAATGAAAGGGTTTTTGGTAATAGACAACACGGCTATCGGTCCAGGCAAAGGCGGAATAAGAATGACCGCCAATGTTACCGTCGAAGAAGTTTACAGGCTGGCGCGGACGATGACCTGGAAGAATTCCATCGCCGGTATTCCCTTTGGCGGAGCTAAGGGCGGAATCGTATGGCCTTCCTCCGCTAAAGCTACGGAGGGTAAACCCGGCGGAGATAAAGACCTTAAAAAGAAATTCGTGCAAAGTTACGCGCGTGCGATAGCGCCGTTTATTCCCAAAAAGTATATTGCCGGACCGGACGTGAACAGCGGAGAAGAAGAAATGAAATGGATATCGGAAGCGGTTGGCATTTGGAATGCTTCCACGGGCAAGCCCGCCAACTATTGTTCCGGAAGCGGCAAAAATAAAAAATGCGGCCTCCCGCACGAGCTTGGCAGCACCGGATTCGGAGTTGTGGAAGCAACCGAGGTTACCGCGGAATTGGCAGGCATTCCGCTTAAAAATGCCACCGTAGCCATTCACGGCTTCGGCAATGTCGGGACATTCGCCTGGCAATTTTTGACGGAAAAAGGAGCTAAAATAACGGCATTGGCTGACAGAAGCGGAGCTGTTTTCTCAAAGAACGGATTCGACAAGAAGCTGATTGCCAAGGCCATAAAAACCAAGCAGCATCTCGCCGATATTTTTCCGAATGACAAAATAACCGAAAAGGAATTCTGGGCCCTGCCCGTTGATATTCTGATACCGGCTTCGGTTACCGACGTCATCAATGATTCCAATAAAAGCGCCGTGCGGGCAAAAATAATCGTCGAAGCGGGCAACATTCCGATGAGCGACAAGATTGAGAATGAATTTTTCAAGAAAGGAATTTTGATAGTTCCGGATTTCGTGGCCAACGCGGGAGGCGTGATTTCTTCTTACGCGGAATACAAGGGCTATGATCCGGAAAAGATGTTCAAGCTCGTCAGCGGCAAAGTCAGAAGCGCGACCCGGCTTGTTTTAAGCCAAAGCATCAAAGAGAAAAGGAATCCGCGCGAAGTCGGGATGGAAATCGCAGTTAAGAAGGTGGAAGAGAAGATGAAAATAAGAGTGAAATAGGCGCAACAGAGATATTTTGCCAAGCATCTGTTTAAAAGTTATCATAATTTGATGACCAAACTTTCACGTTCAAAAATCGACCTGTTCGTAGACTGCCAGCGCTGTTTTTGGCTGGACCTTAAAAAAGGAATCAAACGGCCGCCGATGTTTCCTTACACCATTAATAACGCGATTGATTATCTTTTAAAGCAGGAATTTGACGCTTACCGCGAAAAAGGCGAACCGCATCCGATAATGTTCGAGAACGGCATAGACGCCATTCCTTTCAATCATGAAAAGTTGAACGAATGGAGGCACAACTTCACGGGAGTCCGCCACGACCACGAGGATACCGATTTCACCGTCTTCGGGGCAGTCGACGATGTTTGGGTCAATCCGAAGGGCGAACTTATTGTCGTTGATTATAAGGCAACGGGCGCCAACGAGCACAAGATACAGGATTCTTACAAGCGGCAAATGGAAGTTTATCAGTGGCTGCTTCGCCAGAACGGATTCAAAGTTTCGGATGTCGGATATTTTGTTTTTGCCAAAGCGAACAAGGCAGATGGATTCCCCGTATCGGCAGTAACTTCGCGCGAAGGTGCGCCGTTAAAAGGAGTTTTGCCCTTCAACATTTTTGTGGAATCGTACAAAGGGGATGATTCATGGGTAGGAAAAACTCTTTTGGACGCGCGCGCGACTATGGATTTGGACGAATCTCCGGTTGCCGGTGAAAACTGCCCATATTGCAAATACAGCGACAGCGTTGCCAGCGCTACGGAATCTTTTTAAGATTTTTAATGCCAATTTTAAGGAGACAAAAGCCTTTGTATTGGACCAGCCATAGCAAATACAAGATGCGATTTTATGGATTGTCGGAAAGCCGCTTAAAGAGAGTGATAAATTATCCAAAAAGAATAGAAGAAGGAATTGCTCCGGACACGGTTGCTATGATGCAAGCCGCCGGAAGCGAAAAACATCCTTACGAAATCTGGCTGATGATTCAGGACGAGAAAAGCCGCCGCAAAGTAATCAGCGCCTGGCGCTATCCGGGAAAAACAAAACCCGGGCAGCAGTTGCCCGAAGAAATATTGAAAGAGATACGCAGCGCTATATGAAAAATGAAAAGAGCATATTTTATTTATGCTATAATTTTCATATTGGCAACTGTTGCTGTGGCGTTTATCTTGCCGAAAAAAGGCCTTTCCCTGATAAAGCAGTCATCTATGGACATAACAAGTTCTGAATTCAAAAATAACGGACCTATTCCCTCGAAGTTTACCTGCCAAGGGGAAAATATAAATCCCGAACTTGAAATCGGCGGCGTTCCGGCGAACGCCAAAAGTTTGGCGCTCATCATGGATGATCCGGATATCCCCGATTACGTAAAGCAGGCGCGCGGCATTGATGTGTTCGACCATTGGGTAGTTTTCAACATATCTCCGCAGACATCGCTGATCGAAGAAGGGAAGGAGCCGGACGGAACGGCGGGAATTAACGACGGCGGCAAGACCGGATATGCCGGTCCGTGCCCACCGGACAAGGAACATCGCTATTTCTTCAAGCTTTATGCTTTGGATTCAAATCTTGATTTGCCAGTCGGTTCGAACAAGGCCGACGTCGAAAAGGCGATGTCGGGACATATCATTGCACAGGCGGAACTTATTGGAACGTATGTGAAAAAATAACAGGCCAGGTTTTATTCGCCGGAGTATAATAAAGCCATGCGGAGAGGCGTAGCCACATTTACACTAGACAATGGCCGCTGTCCAAGATGGCTCTTTGAGCGCATGGTAAAACTCGGCCGTGACATGACGGATATTCTTGTCGCCGAACTCGGACCGGACGAATTCATAAAACGCATTGCCGACCCTGTTTGGTTCCAGTCACTCGGAACGGTTTTAGCTTTCGATTGGAATGCTTCCGGCCTTACGACAATTCTCACGGCAGCATTGAAAGAATCCATACGAGGCAGAGAAAGAGAATTGGGTATTTTCATATGCGGCGGCAAAGGGAAAACTTCGAGAAAAACTCCGGAGGAAATAAGAACATGGGGAGACAAATTAAGTTTGTCCGGCGGAGTCGTCAGCAATCTTACTTATAATTCCAAGATGGCCGCGAAAGTGGATTCGTCACTGATACAGGACGGGTTCCAGATATATCATCATTCATTTTTCTTTTCCCGTTCCGGTTCCTGGGCAGTGGTCCAGCAGGGAATGAATCAGGACGCGGGAACTGCCAGGCGCTATCACTGGTTTTCCGACAATGTGAAGGATTTGGTCTGCGAGCCGCACACGGGAATCACCTCGCGGATAGAAGTGCCGTCTTTAAATATGATTGCCAAGAACAGCGAAGGTTCGCGCGCTTTGAGCGTCGAACTTGCCGGTTCGAATTATGGCAGCCTTATGAAAGATATACAGATTCTCCGCAGGCATGTTTCCCGTTTAAGCCAGACTATTACGATAGGGAACAGGCCCTCCTTCGCCAAGGCTACGGAGGGCGAGCAAGGCGAACTGTTCACGGTTTTGAATTTGGCAAACAGAGAATTTCATCATCATCCGGTCGAGAAAGAGGAATTCAGCCGCAGCAAATATCTTGAAAAAATACTTGCCAAAGTAACCAGTGAAAAGCCGGAAAGCTACGAAAAGTTTCTGGCTACCGAGGGAGTCGGGCCGAAAACCGTCAGGGCGCTGGCTTTGGTGGGCGAAGTTATTTATGGAGCCAAGCCGTCATACGAGGACCCGGCGCGATACAGTTTTGCATTCGGGGGCAAGGACGGAACCCCGTATGAAGTGGACAGGCCGACTTACGATAAAGCTATATCGCTTATGCAGAAAGCGGTTCGAAAATCCAGAATTGGACTTACTGATAAGGAAAAAATCGTCAGGCGGCTTGAAAATAAGAAGTTTAATTTGCCGGTGTCATAGGGTTGATCCCCCACATAAATTCTTATGTGGGGGATTGACACTTTTGCTGTTTGGGTTATAGTCAAAAAGCAGTCTTTTATTGCTTGGCGAAGGATATATTTGATTCTTGGCCAGGCCGTAAAAGAAAGAAGTTTGGTCCTGGAAGGGTAGTTATTTGAAATTTAAATGAAGAGTGTGAAGGAGGCTTTATATTATGTGTCTAGTACTGGGAACAGAGCGACTCGGCGAGCCGCTTGGAACAGCCATCTGCGCCTACCATGGCGGGACGGCTTGGGGGTTGCTTCTGCAGATGCAAAAGCTGATCGATGAATTACCTATGAAGAAACGGCCAAAGGGTATTCCGCCAAGGAAAAAACCGACTGGCATCGATTTAAAGGTTTTGGAAAAGGAGCAGAATCCGCCGCCTGGCACAGTACTCTTGCGCGAAGTGGACCCTGTGCCCGGCGTGACGAAGTTTTCACCGAAGCCGGTCATTGAAAACGGCATCGTCGTTTTCAATATACCGCTTAGCAGGGCCGTCATAAAGGCCAATAATCTGCGTGTTCTCGCCGGTATGATCTACGCCATGGTCTGGCGTGGAAATAGCTGGCGCGACCGTTCGGGCAAGGTGCACGACAATCCGTACTGAAACGGTGCCACCGGCGCCGCAATAAGAGCAATTAACCTCCAGAATTCCGTCGGCGAAAGGACCGACACCAAGTTTTTTGGCTGCGAACGCCGTGATCCCTGTGGCCAGGGATCCTCTCCGCGTACGCAGCCTCTTTTTATTGATTTTACTGCATTTTTTGAATTTTTATATTTAATCTGATACAATTCAAGCGAATCTTTCCCTATAAAATTACCGCTTAAATATGCAAACTGAATCGCAAGCCCCGGAAAAGGCTTGGCTTAAAACAATTCCATATTCCACAGTGGACTATCCCGAATCGTCGGTAAAATTCTTAAGGGTGTGGTTTTGGCAGGCATATATGCCCATCCACTACCTTATGAGAAATTCGATAGCTGCCTTTAACGTTTTTGAACTAGGCAAGCCGAAGGATTTTCTGGGCAACATAGCTCCGCATTTATCCATGCGGGATTTCGTGGAATTTTTGGTTAAAAAAGGATACAAAAATCACTTCGTTGCCTGGAAGTATAAAGGAGAAGTTGTCAGTCTGCGATATGTCGAGAATTTTTCCCGACAATATCATATCAGAGTGTTTGAAAATGGCAGTGTCTGCGGCCATTACGAATACACTCCGGAATCGCGTCCGTTTACGCACATGAAAGGATTTTTATATATGAAACTGGGAATCAAAAAAATGAAAAACGATAACCATTCGAAATATTTTTATGAGCTTTTCGGGAATAACGTAATTCCTGAGAAAAATTAAAAGCGATGAAGTTAGAAATCGGCATAGTCGGTCTTCCGAATGTCGGCAAGTCGACGCTCTTTAAGGCGCTGACAAAGCAGGAAATAACCATCGCCAATTATCCTTTTGCCACTATAGACCCTAATGTGGGCGTTGTGACCGTCCCTGACGAGCGTTTACAGAAACTGGCTGACATCAGCCATTCGAAAAAAATCGTGCCTGCCGTAGTCGAATTTTACGATATTGCCGGACTGGTTAAAGGCGCCAATAAGGGTGAAGGGCTCGGCAACAAGTTTTTGTCGCATATCAGAGAGACGCAGGCAATCGTAATAGTAATTAGGATATTCGGAAATTCCGAAATTATACACGTTGAAGGAAATGTTAATCCTTTGCGCGACCTCGAAATAATAAACGCCGAACTTATACTGAAAGACCTTGAGACAATAGAGAAGCGCCTGAAAAGTCTGGAAGGCGAAAAAAGAACAGGCGACAAAAAAGCGGCGAAAAATTTCGAGATATTGGACAAAATACGCGAAGAGCTTGCTACCGGCAATCTTGCCGTGAAATACGCTTCGGAGGAAATAGTAAAAGAACTTCAGCTTCTTACCGCCAAGAAACAGGTTTATCTGCTTAATGGCGAACAATTCGAAGCCCCGCACGAGCTTTTGGAGAAGATAAAAGAAATAGGCGCGGATTACGTTATTGCCGACCTAAGTTCGGCTTCAGCAATACCGGAGCTTATTAAAAAATCATACGAGGTTCTTGGGCTGATAAGTTTTCTGACAACAGGGGAAGATGAAACGCGCGCCTGGACGATAGAGAAAGGGAGCCTTGCTCCGCAGGCGGCCGGAGCCATTCATACCGACTTCGAAAATAATTTCATCCGCGCCGAAGTGGTCAACTGGCAGAAGCTTGTCGAATCCGGAGGCTGGGTTCAGGCCAAACAAAAAGGCTTGGTCAAAGTCGAGGGCAAAGAATATGTCGTCCAAGACGGCGATGTAATGGTCATAAGGCACGGCTAATAGTTGAAAGAGATGCCTGTCCCGCACCAAGCTATGCTTCGGTGCTGGATAATGGTCATAAGGCACGGATAGAAAAATTTATATTTTCAGAAGAACAGCTCCGCTTATCACCAATATCGCCGCAAGAACTTTTTGCGCGATATTTTCTTTTTCCTTGAAGAATATAATTCCGCCGAACACGGTCAGAAGCGTGCTCAATTGTAAAAGCGGGTAGACCACGGATATGGGCAGCAGGAGATATAATCGTAGCGTTGCGTAATAAGTTATTACCGATAATGCCGAGACGGACATTATTTTCCATTTATTCATTTTCCATAAATGCTTTACATTGTCATCGCTCTTTGGAGTGAAAAATGAAAGTATTATCGCGGGCATAAGAAACGCCAGAAATCCGTAAAATTCCGGGGAGAAAAATCGCAAAGCATACCTGTCCGTAATGGCAGTCAAGCCGACGACTACCGCGTATATAAGCGTCCATCGCACGCCTATATCTTTCAACGAGCCGAATTTTCTTTCAGGATGCCAGAGAAGCACCGTTATGCCGATGAAAATAATCAGTACCGCAATGAAATGATTGAGAGTTATGGTTTCTTTTAAGATTATGGCGCTGAAAAGAAGGTTCCACAGCAATCTTGACTGGCCCAATGGCGCCCTTATGGAAACATGCGTATTTTTTGTCGATACGGAACTTAATATCCCGGCGACGGCCCACAAGCTTCCTGCCATTATGAGCGCGACAATAGCTTCGGTCGTACTTTGAAACGATATGTTTAAAAAAGCTATTGGTATGAAAAAAACTCCGCAAAGCAGATTTTTCAGCACGGTAAACGCATGAGCCGAGTGGCTCTTGAGAACGTATTTTTCAATGATGTTGGACGATACGGAGCCGAGTATCGCCAATGCCAAAAAGATAGGAATCATTTTTAAATATATTTATTCTCTTCTTTCCAGCGCGCTGCCGAGAGTTTCGTCGTCCGCGAATTCTATTTCGCCGCCCGTGGGCAATCCGCGCCCCAGGCGGCTTATTTTCTTGGCCAAAGGCCTCAGTTCTTTTTCAAGAAGAGAGGAGTTGAAGTCTCCGACACTGGTCAGGTTGAATCCGATGATTATCTCTTCGGCTTGCCCTTTAAGTTCGCGCTCAATGAAAGTTTTAAATCCCTGCAAGCGGAGTTTCTGCCAGTCTTCAAGAATGCCGCTTTTTGGAATCGAACCGAGTATTAAATAGCGGCCATTGAACCTGCCGGTGTTCTCAAGCGACATAAGGTCGGTTTCTTTCTCGACGATGACGATTATATCCTGGCGGCGTCCGGGATTTCCGCAGATATCACAAAGCGCGCCTGTATTCTGATGTATGAAAAAACAGCGCTCGCAGATTTTTATTTTCTTGAGGTCGCCAATTCGCTGCGAAAGGTTTTGGATATTGTCCTGTCCCTGGTGAATAAGATGGAAGACAAGGCGGACGGCCTGCCTCGGTCCGATTGACGGCAAATCCGACAGCAAATCGGCGATTTTTTGGAATGAGTCCGGCAATTTCATTCAAATAGTATAATGTGATAATTATTTATAGCATAGACAATCATCTGCGCCAGTCAGCGTCAAGTCTGCGTTAGTCCGCGTTTTGCGCTTATGCACAAAAACTAGAAATCTTCGGCGATTCCGGCCATCTCTTCACTGTGATGTTTATCGATAGCTTTGAAGACAACGCGGTCGGGGTCGAACCTGAGCTTTATGGAACCCGTCGGGCCGTTCCTGTGTTTGGCAACGATTATTTCGGCGGCGTCTTTTTCTTCCGATGTCGCGTCCATTCTGCCGTGTCCCTCGCGGTAAATGAAGAGAACAACGTCCGCGTCCTGCTCGATACTGCCGCTTTCGCGGAGGTCGGAAAGGCGGGGAATCTTGTGGTCTCTCTGGTCGACGGCGCGCGAAAGCTGTGAAAGGGCGAGAATGGGCACATTAAGCTCGCGTCCGAGCGATTTCAGGCCGCGCGATATCTCGGTTATCTGGTGGACCATATTGTCGGAATTGGTCCTCGGAGCGATAAGCTGGAGGTAGTCGACAATAAGAAGCCCGAGGCCGTGCTCAATCTGAAGGCGGCGCGCCATTGAACGCATCTGGATTATGTTGGGCGACGGCGTGTCGTCTATGAAAATTTTCGCGTGCGAAAGGCGCTCGAGCGAAGCCTGTATCATCTGGAATTCGGTATCGTCGCTTATGCGGCCGGTGCGGAGCTTCCAGAGCGGAACCTGCGATTCGGCCGCGATGATGCGGTCGATGACCTGTTCGCGCGACATTTCAAGCGAGAATATTCCGACAGGAACTTTGCCGACGAGCGCTGCGTGCCGGGCGATATCCAAAGCGAGAGTTGTTTTTCCGAGTGAAGGCCTGGCGCCGAGAATGACCAGGTCGGAATTTTGCAATCCCGAAAGCATATTGTCCAAGTCGGGAAATCCAGTCGGCACTCCGCGCAGCAGTCCTTTGCCCTGGTGGAGCTTTTCTATTCTTTCGTAAGCGGCTTTAAGTTCGTCGCGGAGAAGCATGAAATTTTGCGGAGCCGATTTCTGCGAAATGGCAAGAATTTTCTGTTCGATGCTGTCGATGATATCCTCAACTTCTTTTGTCGGTTCGAAGACATCTTCGTTTATCTGCGAGGACGCGCGGATAAGGTCGCGCAGGAATTTTTTGTCTCTGACGAGTTTTACGAAGTGTTCGAGATGCGCGGATGTGGTTACCTGATTGGTAAGCTCGGCAAGATACGCCGAACCGCCTACATCGCCAAGAACTTCTTTCTCCTTAAGTCGGTTGGTTAGAGTCAGGATATCTATCGGGTGGTGTTTTTCGAAAAGTTCGAGAATCGTCTCGTATATTTTTTCGTGCGCCGGTTTGTAAAAATCATCCGGCCTCAATTGGTCGGCGACTTTAAAGATGGCGTTCTTGTCTATAAGAAGGGAACCGAGAACTGTCTGCTCGGCTTCAAGGTTTTGCGGGGGAAGTTTTAATTTGGATTTGCTGGAAGGCATATTATTTGGACTTTACCGCCGGCCCTTCCGGCGTGTCTTCAACTATGAATCCTAAAGCATCTATTTCTTTTCTCAAGCGGTCGGCTTCAATAAACTGTTCATTTCTTCTGTATTTCTCGCGTTCGGCGGCTAACTCCTTTATTTTCAAGGGTATTTCGGCTGTCTCTGCCGTCTTAATGAATTTAATGCCGAGGATATCGGCCATTTTTTCCGCCAAGGTTCTATCGCCCTTGTAGCCGAGCTGGGTATAAAGGACCCCGAGAGAGCCGGCCGTGTTCAGATCGTCATCAAGGTCGTCTTTGAAATCTTCCTCGTAATTTACCGCTGGGTCAAAATCTCCGTCGCTTATATATTTATTCAATCCTTCCAATCCGGACTTCGCGGCGGACAAAGCAGCCATCGTAAAATTCATCTGCTTGCGGTAATTGGTCAGGAGCGTCAGGTATCGAAATGACATTCCTGCATCGTAAATTTCTTTTTCCAAATCTTTAAGCGTATAAAAATTGCCGGCGCTCTTGGCCATTTTCTTTCCATCCACCAAAAGATGTTCGCAGTGCGACCAGTGATTGACGAACGGCTTGTAGAGCGGCTGGCTTTGGGCAATCTCGTTCGTGTGGTGGGGGAATATCAAATCGACTCCGCCGGTGTGAATGTCAGTCGGAGCCCCGCCGAAAGCTTCTTTGTTTATGACGGAACACTCGATGTGCCAGCCCGGACGGCCCGCCTGCAACGCCTGGTCTTGCCTGTCGGGCAGGCCTTCGCCAAGCTCTTCGTCATCCCAGAAAATATTTCCGTCGGATTCGTCGCGTTTTTTCCAAAGCGCGAAGTCGCTCAAATTTTCTTTTTCATATTCGTCCACTTTCACGCGGGCACCGACTTTTTTGCCTTCGAGAAAACCGGGCCCGACAAGTTCTCCGTAATCGCCGAATTCCTTCTGGTATTTTTCTATGCTGAAATAAACTCCATCGTCTGTTTTGTAGGCATAACCTTTTTTTATAAGTTCTTTGATGAATTTTTTTATTTCTTCAATCTTGTCGGAAACTCGTATGAAAGTGATGTTTTCCGAATCAATCGGAACATTTATTTCAGCCAAGTCTTTTTTAAAATCCTCGAAATATTCATCTGTGTATTCGCGGAGCTCTTTCGGCGTGGCTTTATGGCCGTATTTATCTATGGTGCGCTTAATGGTCTTGTCGTCGACATCAGTGATATTCATCACCCAGTTCACTTTATAGCCGTTATATTTGAGCGCGCGGCGCAAAATATCCGCGAAAATATAGCTCCGCAGGTTGCCAATGTGCGCGCTGTCATAAACAGTGGGGCCGCAAGTATAGAGATTTACGGTGTCGCCGTTAGCGGGTTTGAATTCCTCGATTTTCCGGGAGAGCGTATTGTAGAGTCGCAGTGGCATTAAAACTGATTATAGCCCGAACTATTCCGTATTGAAAAGTATGGACTTTCTCGTTTCTCAAATTTTTCCAAAAGCGGAGAGTTTTACTTTTAGAGGGTGTATCGGACAAGCGAAGGCGAGGAGATGCAGTGCGTTTTCAGAAGAAAACGACACGACCCTCTAAAAGTAAAAATCGTAGCCCTAAAGCCAGCGTTTCTTTTTGAAAAAGACGAGCATAACGATTATGGCGACAGCCATGCCTCCGGCTACAAGCCAAAAACCTGCCGGGTTGTCGGTTAGAGGAATGCCGCCGGTGCGCATCGCGAAAAGAGTGGCAATGAGCATAAGCGGGAATGTGGAAAAGGCGAGTATGGTGAACATTTTCATTACCTCGTTATTCCTGACGTTGAGAAGCTGGTTATTGGTGGTTTCGAAATCCAATATTGCCTCGCGGTGGTATTCCAGGCGCGCAAGGAGCTTCATATATTTTCCGAGCAGGTCTTCGAGATAAACTTTGCTTTGCTGCCCCCAGAAATTCTGGCCTCGCTCGACGAGAGAAGAAAAAAGATGCTGCTGCGGTTTGGCGATAAGCTGGTATTCGGAAAGGTCGCGCTTGATGTAGGAAATTCTTTTAAGAAGTCCGACTTCGTTGCCTTTAAAAAGTTCCGCGCCGACAGATTCGGTTTTTTCCTGAATGTGATTCAGCTGGCGCTGGCTGAAATTTATGAGATGGGAAAGAAGCTGGCAGGAAAGCTCAAGCGTGGTGGACGGGAAGTCTTTGCCCGGTTTTGCGCCGAATTTTTTCCTGAAATCCTCGAAAACATCGGCATCGTCGTAGCGGACGGTTATTACGTCTTTTTTTGTGATGATGAAATCTATTTCGGCGCGGCGGGATACCTTTTCCACGGCGTCATAAATAGGGAAGTGGTAAATGAGATAAAGATAGCCGTCGGACGATTCCACTCTGCCGTGGATGGAATAATTTTTAAGCTCGTCGATTACTATAGTATGCAGTCCGAAACTTTTCTGTAACCACTCGAGGTCTTCTCCCACAGGCTTTACCAGGTCTATCCATTTTATTTTCCCGCCGATTGTTTCCATATTCGATAATTTTATATTAAATGCGTTTTTAGGGCAATCGGGTTGTGCATTAAAACAGAAAGCCCGCCGAAGCAGATTTTCTGCCGCCGGCGGGCGATTGGTTTCTAAGGCTGAATTTCCTCGAGTAGCGAACTGACATCTTGTACCGCTCGGCAAACTGCCGAGTTTATCTGTGGGGTATCGAATTCTGCGCATTGCAGAATCCAGTTGCATCCAGAGACTTGCAGCAAAGAAATACTGCCGTCCCCAAACATTGTTTCAATGCCAATGATGGGGCCGTAGAATTCCTTGCGCAAGCGGCGTATTAATGTCGCAGTCCTTAGGCTGTTGCCGCAGAACTGCTTGTCCACGATGATGATGTTGTAGCGCGCGGCAAGCTCGCCGAACGGTATCCCAGGCTCCGTAAAGGCGCTGTGGATTACTTCGCAGCCGAATTTTTTGAGTTGGTCGGCCAATTGTTGCGCAAATTTGCTGTCGCTAAACATCAGAAGGATTTTTTCAATCACGGTGATCTCCTTGTCAATTTCTCGGTGCAGGGTTGCTCCGATACCAGTGCATACAATACAATGATTTTTTACTTTTGTAAAGATATATTTTTAATTTGGAATAAAAACCTTGCTTTTTCTACTACCACTGCCTTATAATCTGTAGGTTATTAAAATATGACCACAGAAAACAAAAACTCAAAAACCGCACTGCTCGAATCCATAAAAGACGAGCTTACCAATGTCCGCCTTCGGGACGGCGAGATAGTTGAAGCCGAACTCATAAAGAAAACCCCGAGAGGAGTGTTTTTTGACTTGGGAAGATTCGGAACCGGAATAGTCTACGGAGTGGAACTTTCAAACGCGCGTGACATTATCAAAAAACTTGACATCGGCGGTAAGATTTCAGCCCGCGTGGAAACGACCGATGGCGAAGGGGGATATATAGAACTTTCTCTCGCTGAAGCCGGAAAGCAGAAGCTCTGGCACCAGGTCCAGGAACTTCAGGAAAGCGGAGAAGTCGTCAAGGTGAAGATAACCGGTTCCAACCAGAGCGGCTTGCTTGCCGACCTCGTCGGACTTAAGGCTTTCTTGCCGCTCTCGCAGCTTTCTCAGGAACACTATCCGAAGGCCGCCGAAGGCGACCAGCAGAAGAGCATCGACGCCATCAAGAATTTCATCGGGCAGGAACTCGGAGTAAAAGTCATAGCCGTTAATCCGCGCACAAACAAACTGATAATTTCCGAGAGAGAACTTCTATCGGTGAACGTTAAAGAGCTTTTGACCGCCTACAAAGTCGGCCAGGATGTCGATGGAATCGTTTCGGGAATCGCAGATTTCGGAATTTTCGTAAGGTTCGTCGATAACCCGCAGATTGAAGGATTGGTTCACATCTCGGAAGTCGAGCACCGCATTATCGATAACCCCAAGGAAGTCGTCACTATCGACCAGCCGGTCAAAGTAAGAATCATAGACATTAAAGAAGGCAGAGTTTTTCTCTCGATGAAAGTTTTGAAAGCCGACCCGTGGCAGGATGTCGCTTCGCACTTCAAAGCGGGGCAGGAGGTCACGGGCACCGTTTACAAGTTCAATCCTTTCGGAGCGGTTATCGAGCTCGACAAAGGAATTCAGGGTCTCATACACATTTCAGAATTCGGCGGCGCCGACGAAATGAAAAAAGTCCTTGTTCCGAAAGAATCCAAACAATTCGTAATCGATTCGGTAAAACCGGAAGAGAAGAGGATAATCCTCAAGATGAAAAAGTAATTAAGAGATTAAGATATTGGGATATTCGAGCAATTGTAAAAATGCCGCCTACTGCGGCATTTTTATTTTCACCGCCATTTTGCTATTTTAAACAGATGAAGGCGCGCAAGAAAAAATATATCATCGGGATAGATGAAGTCGGGCGAGGAGCGCTTGCCGGACCGGTTGTCGTGGCGGCGGTTTGCCTGCCTGCCAATTTGCGGATATCGCAAAAGAAACTCGGCACGCTCAAAGATTCCAAAAAACTTTCTCCGAAGATGAGAAAATTGTGGACGGAATATTTCAAATCCGTTAAGAAAATATCTTATAAGGTAGCCGGCGTTCATCCGAGGGCAATAGAAAGAATAAACATATCGCAGGCGGCAAACCGCGCTGCCAGCCGCGCTTCGGACAGGCTGATAGATTCGCTCGGGCTGCCGCCGGATAATTTCAAGATATTCCTGGACGGCGGGCTGTTCATCAAGAACGGCGAGGAGTACGGGGCAAAAACGGTCATCAAGGGCGACGAGAAAATAACCGCGGTTAAAGCGGCTTCCATCATTGCCAAAGTCAGGAGGGATAAATATATGGAAAAACTTTCAAGAAAGCACCCTGCCTACGGCTTTGAAGTCCACAAGGGGTACGGAACGCGCGCCCATATGAATGCCATCAGAAAATACGGGCCGAGCGAAGTCCACAGATTGACGTTTCTTAGATTTTCCCGAAAATTACAAGATAAATCGTAGGAATTTTCTTGGAAAATCTTAGACCCCGCCATCGGCGGAGTAAGTGTTGATTTATTTTGAAATTGGAGATACAATCTAACTATCAATCGGCAATCCCGCCGTTGGCGGGATGTAAGATTTTTCCTGGTTTTGTGTGAATAATAGCGAGCACACAGAATCGAGGACCCCGCCGATGGCGGGGTGCAAGTTTTTCTAAACTCGCAAAACTCGTTAACAAAAACTAAGCATGGGAGGCGTACCAGTAAAACATCACAGTCACGGAAAAGTCGGGCGCAGGCGCTCGCATTTAGCTTTGAAAAAAGTGAAGCTTTTGGTTTGTAAAACATGCGGCGGGCCGAAAACGCCACACAGAACTTGCGCCCAGTGCGGGAAGAAATAGAACCTGGAACTTAGTATTTAGAACTTGAAATAGAAATTTGAAAAAATAAATGACTGCTGAAATAAAAATGGTTTTTTCGGTTTTATTCCAAGCACCAAGCACCAAGACCTAAGCTCAGTCAAATGGCCACCAGACATTTAGTAAGAAGCGTTGTTCTCCAATCCCTCTACGAATGGGATTTTTATCATCGCAAAAAAGATGTCACCGAGATATTGGAGCGCAATCTTACCGAATTCGCTCCGGGCATAGATGAGCCCGATTTTGCCTGGCGGATATTGAAGGGCATAGTCGAGCATTTGGACAAAATCGATAAAATAATAGAGAAGGCGGCGCCGGAGTGGCCGCTCGAAAAGATCGCCATGGTTGAGAGAAACGTGCTCCGTATAGGGCTTTACGAGCTTTTGTACGCCGATAGGGAAGAAGTGCCTCCGAAGGTTGCCATAAACGAAGCCATTGAAGTCGCCAAAAATTACGGCGGCCCGAATTCCGTCAAGTTCATCAACGGCGTGCTCGGAACGGTTTACAGGGAGATGGAAAAGAACGAAGGAAGAGTTCCGGAAGAAAAGCCAAAGAAAAATAAAAGTGAATAAAATTCTCAATTTACAATTCTCAATTTACAATCAAATTCCAATGACCCAATTTACAAACAGATTTTATAATTGAAAATTCACTAAAAATTGCCTGCCCACCGAAGCCTCGGCGCAGGCGGGTAAATTAGAAATTGATAATTAATATAATGACTAGCCAGAATATAACTTCGGGAGAACTCGAAAACATAATCAAATACGATTTTAAAAACAAAGACCTTCTCGTCGAGGCGCTGACGCACCGTTCCTATCTGAACGAAAATACGAAATGGCATCTGCCGCATAATGAGCGTCTGGAATTCCTTGGCGACGCGGTTTTGGAGCTGGCTGTCAGCGAATCGCTTTTTAAAAAATTTCCAAAAGAAGACGAGGGTAAGATGACGGTCCTGCGCGCAGCACTGGTGAACTATCAGATGCTTGCGAAAATAGGTTCCGACCTCCGCCTGGAAGATTTCATAATGATGTCCAAGGGAGAAAAAGGAGGCTCGGTGAAAGCGAAAGAAGTCATCATCGCCAATGCGATGGAAGCGCTTATCGGAGCCCTTTATATGGACGGAGGTTTCACGGTGGCGGAAAAATTCATAAGCAGATTTATTTTCATTCACATCGACGAGGTTCTCAAGACGGGAAGCTACAGGGATGCCAAGAGCGAGCTTCAGGAACTGATTCAGGATAAAATGAAAGTGACGCCGTCATACGGAGTAATCGAGGAAACGGGACCGGCTCACGAAAAGCAATTCAAAATAGGAGTTTATTTCGGCGAAGAATTAATTGCCGAAGGCAGGGGAGCGTCCAAACAGGAAGGCGAAATCGAAGCGGCAAAGGAAGCTTTAAAAAAGTACAAATAATTTTCCAATATCTCATTTTCGTAATTTCTAATTTTCATTATGCCCCATCATCTTTTAAAACGGCTCGAACTTAACGGATTCAAATCGTTCGCGGGAAAAACGACGATAGAATTTCCGACGGGAATCACGGCTATCGTGGGTCCGAACGGTTCTGGGAAATCGAATGTCATAGACGGCATTCGCTGGCTTTTGGGCGAACGGGAATCGAAGAACCTCCGTGGAGCCAAAGCCGAAGACCTTATTTTCGCGGGAACGCCGAAGCGTCCGCGCGTGGGGCAGGCGCAGGCGTCGCTTTATTTCGAGAACAGCGGGAATTTCTTTCCTTCGGAATTTTCGGAGATAGTCGTGACCCGACAGGTCAGCAGGGACGGCGACAACAAATATTTCATAAACAAAGCGGAAGTCCGCCTCAAAGACCTCATAGACTTTTTCGCCAAAGCCCGTTTAGGCACGAAAGGGCTGGTTGTTATCAGCCAGGGCAACAGTGATGTTTTCATACAGGCAACGCCGGCAATCCGCAGGGAAATGCTCGAGGAAATGCTCGGACTCCGCGAATATCAGCTCAAAAAGAACGCAGCCGAACGCCGGTTAAAGAACACGCAGATAAATATCGAGAAAGTGGACGCTCTTATGAAAGAGCTTGCTCCGCATCTCCGTTCGCTAAAAAGGCAGACGGGACGCTGGGAAAAACGCTCGACTTTGGAACAGGAACTTCGTGAATCGGAAAATATGTTTTTCGGGAGCCAACTTCGCGAATTAAGCGGAAAGATTTCCGAAATGGATAAGGAAATCGCTTCGCATAAAAACGAACTCGAGGTTTTGCAAAAGGAAAAAGAATCAGCCGAGGGCAATCTCAAAAAAGTTGAAGCGGGACAGCCGAAAGAACGCCAGGAA
>DATKTR010000032.1:0-21777 GCA_035531015.1 Minisyncoccota bacterium
GTATCATCTTCGGCAGCGCCAGATTGACGATGGTCTGGTCAAGCCTGCCGAGAAAAGTACCTATGATAACGGTAAGAAGAACCAGCCATTCGAAACGGGTAGTGCCGTTTCCGTTTCCGTTTGCCACGACTGCGCCGTTTCCGTTAATTTCTCCGCTCATTTTACTTAATATGCTTAATTTTTACATTCGGCAGCGAGGAGTAAAGTGAAAATTTATTTTTATTTTATCCGAGCGAACCGAATGATGAAACGGGGTTTCATACATTCGGCAACGAGTCCGCAAGTAAAGTTTACTTTATTTGCGGCGAGTCCTGCCTGCCGGCAGGCAGGGAACCGAATTAAGAATTGAAATGTTGCCGAACGCAACATTTCAATTCTTATATATCCAAACCCTGGCGGACATTCCGTTCAAAAGCTGCGGATATTTCGAAGTGTCATATTTTATTTTTACGTCAAATTGCTGCACTTCGCGCTTGTCGGAGATGGAAAAAACGACTGACGACTGATGGGATGTCTGCGCAATCTCGTCGACTACTCCTTCGAATTTCTGCGAACCGAAAGCGTCAACGGTGAATTCGGCGCGTTCGCCGAGGCGCACATCGCTGAAACCCTTGTCTTCATCGATGCTCGCGACTACGCGGAGATCGGAAGGGTTTATCATTGTGACAACCGGATCTCCTGGGGAAACAAGCGCGCCGATGACATTCGAAACCGAAACAATCACGCCACTCGTGCGGGTCATAAGATAGCCGTCGCCGATGCGCGCGACCGGAGTGTTGGCATCGACTTTATCGCCTTCATTGACCATAAGCTGCTTCAATACGCCAGGAGTATCGGGGGAAAGCTGGATAAGCGGCGCGGAGATCTGCGCGTTGTCGGTGTAAACCTCCCTGTTTATGACGAGCCACCAATAAGCTCCGGCGGCTGCTCCGGCAACAATAAAACCCAAAACGACCATTTCCGCGATGGCACGACGGCCAAGCTTCTTTTTTATTGATTTTTCCTCGCCGAGAATTTTCTTCTCCGTTTCGAGAATTTGGCTCTCTGTTTCAGCTATTTTCCGTTCATTCTGGTCAGACATAGGGCTTCATGGTACCCGATTTTCCTCATTTTTGCAAACAAAAAACCGCTTTGCGGCGGTTTTGTTTTTTAAAAAATTATTCGGTCGTAATGCCGTCAAAATGTTCCGTGCTTTTATCGGCTTCCTCTTTAGTCCTGAAAACAACGCCATCTTTGTGATGAGCCGGAGAATATATCGTGTAGAACTTCATCGGCTCCGTCTCCGAAGTATTCACGACATTGTGCTGCGAACCGGCGGGAACTATGAAAGCGTCTCCGTTCGCCGCGGGTCTTTCGAGGCCGTCAATCACGACTTTGCCGGTTCCCTGCTCAAACCTGAAAAATTGGTCGTTATCCGCGTGCACTTCCATCCCTACTTCTTCAAGCGGTTTCAACGCCATCAATACAAGCTGGCTGTGCTTCGACGTGTAAAGAACGCGGCGGAAATCTTCATTCTCGAGCGTTAATTTTTCTATATCGTCTTTGAATCCTTTCATGGTTTGTATTATACCAAATCCCATGCCAAAAACCAATCAGAGCCCGGTTATTCCGGTCAATGCCTGATTTAGGCTGTTTATCAAAACCTGCGAGGTCCAAACAACAAGCCAGATGCCTAAAACAGTGAGAATAACGGCGGCCCAGCCGATTTTTTTTCTTGATGTAAACCTGTTGGGAACGGGCGTTTCATTTTTATACCGCAGATATTTGTACGCGTACCACAAACCGAACGGAGGAATAAAAAGGCTGACGAAATAAACCGTGAACTGCGCGCTGAAAGAAGTTGACGGCGGCGGTTCTTTTAATTTTTTTCCGCAGTTCGGGCAAAAATAAAAATCGGGAGAAATTGCGTTGCCACACGAAGGGCATTTTAAATCCATGTTTTTATAATATCATTGACTCAAGATTGCCTTATCTCCATAATTTTATATTCCTTTGAAGTTCCTGCTTCGCCCGCCGGCGGATTTATTTTCACGACATCGCCTTCTCTTTTGTTTATCAAGGCCGAGCCAAGCGGCGATTTGTACGATATGCGTCCATGAGCCGGATCTGTTTCATTGGGACCGAGTATTTGAAATGTTTTTTGCTTTCCGCCGGCATCAAGCACCACGGTTGAACCAAGCTGGACCGTGCCCGATATATTCCGCCCCGGTTCTATTACCACTGCCCGCCTTATCTGGTCTTCAAGCCCGAAAATTCTTCCTTGCGCCCTGCGCAAAGTTGATTTCGCTTCTTTGTATTCGGCGTTGTCGGAACGGTCGCCGTAAGCGGCAGTGCGCTGCGCTTCGGCGGCAAGTTCCGGCATTTTTTCTTTAAGGCGCGCAAGCTGGTCATGCAAGCGCTTGAGCCCTTCTTTTGTAACATGAACAGGGCCGCTGTCGTGCCTTCTCAATTCTTCAATTTTTCTTCGCGATACTTGCATGAATTTTATGTTATTTATGCGGATTGCGTTTCCAAAAAGAAAGGTCCTTATTTATTCGGGACCTTAATTGTTTGCCTTTTGGCATAAATCCTCCTTTGGGTCAGCGTGACATGTATGCCACTGCCATTTGCAGGTATTCGTCCAGCATAAAGTTGTCCTTTCTGCCGGAAGCAGTGAAACAATCCTTATTCTTTAACGGATCCTTATGGATGTATTCCTCGCCGCCGTCTTCTCTGTGGATTGTTCTGAAAAAAAACGATCCGATGTCTTGACCGCAGTGAATGCACTTCAGTGTTTTTTCCAAACCCCCTGCCGGATTAATCATTGAGTCCTCCTTCCTGCTCGGGAAAACGGAAATATTTTATTACCAAATAGCTTACTTAAATTATACCATTCCGGCCTCGGCTTATCCGCCGGTCTGGATAGGCAATCAGTCGTGGACGCAGACGCCTCCCTTATCAGGGACGCTTCCCAAAACGCAATGATAGTTAGCGGGACAATCAGGCGCATTATTGATGAAACCGCCGCATTTTTGATTGGTAAAACTGCCGTGGTTTATGAATAACGGCGTTCTTTGCATATCCATATTGGCAGTCACATACTGGTCAAGCGCGTATTGATATTGCATTCCTATCCACATGCCAAGGAAAAAGGTGGCCACGAAAAGAACTATCGCCACGCCCTTCGAATACCATGTCACTTTATTCCACTGTATCTTCATAAAATTAATGTTGAGTTTCTTTGTTTAAATGACTTTTCTGCCACTCCAATTTTATCTTGTTCTGGCTGCATTCGGAACAACCCAAGCTTTCACTCGCTAGCAGATTGCCGCATGCCTGACATTCTTTTTCTTCATCAGGTTCGACTTCAACTTCTATCATTCTGCGGTTATGTTCGCTTTGTTCTGGGCTTATCGGCATAAATATATTATACCAAATCGCTAGTGTTTTCGGAAGATTATTTCTTTAATGCGGCCCACTTCATCCCTGACCGTTTCGCTGTCGTAATCTCCCCCGTGCGCCGCCGTACCCTCATATGACGGCTTTTTCTGGTCAAGATGGATGTTGAAAATAAGGATATTTTTGTCTTCTTTAAGGTAAATATGGAACCTCGGGTAATCGTGTCCGGCCAGCGTTCTGACACAGTTCAATTCTCCCTCATCCGTGTATTTCAACGGTTTATACCCAATCTCCCTCATTAGATTAATGATGTTGTAATTAAGGTTATTCAGACGGAAGGTCATTTGAATTCAAAAATATTTAATTGGAAATTAGCGCGATTGCAACAGCATACCAACATTCTCAAGTTTGTTGGTATGTTATTGAGTGACGCGTTGGAATGATTTGAGGAAGTTGACGAATAATTTTCCGTATGGCGACAAAGTATGTTCCACGAATTTGCCGCGATATTTTTTATTAATAAGTCCTGCTTGATATAACCGTCTTGTATGTTCACCGAGCGTTTTCTCATTTGCTCCAAGCACTTCGGCAATCTCTTCAAGGGTTATCGCTTCGCGAGCAGAAATCAAAAGCAATATTTCAATGCGGTAATGGTTTGCCATACCTTTGAGATGCCGCTCCATTTGTTTGGCCGTCTTAATTTTTGCCATGCTTCAATTATACAATAAACCGATATTTATCACACAATAACATACCAACATTCTCAAGTTTGTTGGTATGTTATTGTGGGAAGGCTATTTGATATTTTAGCGACATTTTAGAAGTTTGCGATTAGCAAAGAACCGCCTAATTTTTTAACGGCGCGCCGCACTTTAACAACGCAATTATGAATGCCTGAAAGAATCATATCTTCCGTCAGCCGAATGACGCACCAGCCATGCCGCCGTAAAAATATATCTTTATCCCTATCTCGCTCTCGCTGTCGCTTACCGGAATGCGCCTTAAGATTGTCGCACTCGATTGCAACAAGTCCCCGTTTGCAAATTATCGCAAAATCAAGACGATACCGTTTCTTGCCTCCAAGCACGTAATATTGAGGGGTAGCCGTGATGCCGTCTGATTTCAGCGCACGCCCAAGAATCTGTTCCGTGGGAGAAACTCGATAGAGTTGGAGAATATTTTTTGAGGCTAGAAATCTTTTAAGCGTGGCAAAGCCGAAAGAAACGCGCCTTGGCGGCATATTTTTAATTGTCTGAGGTAAACATAGAATACGTCCAACTTGAATCTTGACGTAATCCTCGCCAGCGCTCGGATGATGCGGCTCATTCGGCAGCAAATCGCGCCGTTTTTCTACGCGAGAACTGAGAACTTGCGCATAGAAACGGATGCATTTCCCTTGGTGGCCGAAACGCGCTGGTTCATAAAATGCCACATAATGAAATTTTCTCGACGGCATTTTGGAAACCGGAATTCTGTACCAATGCTCATTGCGCAGAATCTCCAAATCCTGTTTGCGCTTAAGCATGCTCACTAATACAATTTTATCCACTGTTTTAACTTTTCTCATCGCAATTAATTCGCTTTCCCAATATTCTAATTATATAACATACCAACATTCTCAAGTTTGTTGGTATGTTATTGTGCGAGCTTAGAAAAGTGTCGGCAGTTGGTGCCGGCGACGAAGCCGGTTGTCCAGCAAAGCTGCAGGCTGTATCCACCTGAAGGACGGTCTATGTTCAAAACATCGCCTACGAGATAAAGATTGGGCACGATGCGTGATTGCATCGTTTTGAAATTCACTTCTTCGAGCGCCACGCCTCCCGAAGAAACAACCGCCTTGTCCGAGCCGAGCAGGCCTTTCACATTAAGCGGGATGGTTTTCAGAAGCGCCGCCAGTTTTACCCTGTCCCCGCTTCGCACGCTGTGATTGGCAGTTTCTCCGTCTATGTTCGAAAGTTCGAGAACCGCGCCGACGAGCGCCGAAGGAATAAGTTTGCCGAGCGTATTTTTGAGTTTCTTGTTGCTCTCCGTTATTAAAAGTTCCTGGAGTTTTTTCTTCAGCGCTCCCTGGTCGAGCTTCGGGAACAGGTCCAATTTGATGGAAACTTCTCCGTATTTAAGAAGCTCGCCGATTTCCTTGCTCATATTCAAAACCGTCGGCCCGCTTATTCCGAAATGAGTGAAAAGGAGCTTGCCTATTTGCGCCGCCTGCTTTTCTCCGTTCTGGAAAGTCGTCAGTTTTATGTCTTTGAGCGCCACTCCGCTTAATTTCTTTGACCAGACGCCTGCCTGCCGGCGAGGCAGGTCTTTAATTGCCACGGGCACGAGAGCGACATCGTTCTCGATTATTTTATGCCCGAGTTTCTTGAGCCATTTAAAACCTTCTCCGGTCGAGCCCGTTTCGGGCCGAGAAGTTCCGCCCGTTGCGAGAACGCACGATTTGGCGATGAGCTCGGTTTTGTTTTTCAATTTTACAATTACGGAATTGCCGTCTTTCCCGACGGACAGTCCGATTACTTCCTGGTTCGTCCGTATTTCAACTCCGCCTTCTTTCATATAGCGAAAAAGCACATCCCAGACTGACTGCGCCTTGTCCGAAATGGGGAAAATTCTTCCTTCATTTTCTTCTTTGGTCGCCATTCCCCGCTTGTTGAAAAATTCCAGAGTATCTTTTGCTCCGAATTGCGAAAAAGCCGAGAAAAGGAATTTGTCGCTGTCTTTATATTTTGCGAGCATCGCCCTCGTCCCTGGACTGCCTGTCCTGAGCGCAGTCGAAGGGTTATTCGTGACATTACAGCGTCCTCCGCCCGTGATAAGAAGTTTTTTGCCAAGCGTAGAATTTTTTTCGAGCAGTAAAACGGATTTACCCAATTCTGCCGCTCTTCCCGCCGCCATCATTCCCGCCGGCCCACCGCCAACCACAACAACATCGTACGGTTTATTTGTTTTCATAAATTATGATTCCAATAACATACCAACATTCTCAAGTTTGTTGGTATGTTGTTTTGTGGAGGTTGGGGTTAAGCGCGGGGTTTGTAGGCTATGAATCCTCCGCCTTCTTCTACCCGTAATGCTCCTGTTTTTTCTTTTAAAAATCTTTCTATGTGCGGGTCTGTTTCCAGTTCGGATATATCTTTAAATCCTCTGTCGGATAAAATTTTTTCCAATCGCTTTAAGGTCAGAAAATCCTCTTTCCTCAAATCGTTATTGTACAGATTGCGGCCCTGTTTATCTTTTTCGATTAATCCATATCCGAAACTCGACAGAAGAAGAAATCCTCCCGGGCGAAGGAGCCGCCATGCTTCTTCCGCCAATCTGTAAGCCTGTTCTTCAAGCCTCATTTCGGGATTCGGGCAGTTTATAAGATTACCGGAAACAATGCCGGAAACAGATTCATTTCCCAGCGGCATATTCATCGCATCGGCCTGAAACATCTCGAGATTCTTGTTATCGGTCAGTTCCTTCAGGTCCTTATGCGTGAGCAGATTCTTGTAATCAACATCTACAGCCACGAGCGTCGCGTCGTTTTTAACGCAGGCGTCCAGAATTTCGCCGTTCAGATTGTTAACTATCTTCGTAGGGTCAACCGCGAAACCGGCTCCGACATTGATTATCCTATCTCCGGGATGCACAAGATTTCCAAAAAGCCTTCTGTAGGTCTCGGCGGATACGGGGTCTGCACTGGAGGTTTATTAATTTTTTTATTAAAATCCAGAAAAATCTACTTGATTTCCTCTTCCTCCCTCCCCCCTCCTTCGCCAAGGCTTCGGAGGGCAAAGCAAAATCCTCTCGACCATTTTAGCTTGATTCTTCCATATTTTACTTATATTTCGCCTCTGTGGATAACTTTGACTTTTACCGAGAAATTCTATATACTGGCTACGGTGCTTGGATGGGCTTGCCCTCTCACGGTCAATGTTTATCCAAACCGTAGCCAGGCACCACCAAAGGACATCGCCCAAAGCGGTGTTTTTTGTTATGTTTTTTTTGTACAGATGTATTAATCATATTCTCTATTTGTACGATATACCCCCGCGATGATCTATTTCGTACACTTCTACGTGTCTGGTATTCTTAAAAATCCTGTAAATAATTCTGTATGGCCAGATACGAATTTTACATTTTCCCTTGTAAGCGCCTTTCATGGGCACCCCGATAAACGGATTAGCTTCCAAAATTTCTAATGCGTTTATTATGCGTCCTTGCCAAGGTAGGGGGATCTTTTTGAGATTTTTTTTCGCGCTATTAGCGACCCGTATAGTAAACCGCTCCATGCTCCCTATTTTCCGAGTTGTTTCTTCTTCCGCGTCCCATATACCTTCTTACTCTTTTCGGCCACATTCAGAGCAGACGAGGAAACATAACCGAGTTCATGCTTTAAGGCATTCAGTGTTGTGTAGTCGCCGCGTTTAAACTCTGCTTCAGCGCTCTGTATTTTTTTAAGCAAGGTCGGATCGTTCAGAAGTTCACGATCTTCTTCAAGCGCTTCAAAATCACGGATGGACATAATAACCACCTTTGGCTTGCCATCGGCTGTGAGTGTATATACCTTGTTCGGCGTTTGAACTTCGTCTGCAATCTCAAAAATACGTTTGCGGGCGTCCGATATTGAAATTGTTCTCTTTGTGTCTATCATAATAAGTACATTATAGCGTACGCATTTTTTAAAGCAAGTGTTTCTGTTGAAAACTCAAGTGGCCTGGTTTTGTAACGATTACATGGTCAGTAAGGGTAATACCGAGCAATTTACCTGCTTCGGAAAGACGCTTAGTCACTTCCCTATCTTCGTCTGAAGGCTTAATTTCACCACTCGGATGATTGTGGGCAACTATGATTGATGCTACCGATAGTCTCACTGCCGGTTCAAAAACTTCACGTGGATGAACTAGGCTCGCGTTCAATGTGCCAATAGAAATAATTTGTCTTTCAATCAAACGATTTTGAGTATCTAAATAAAAGGCAATGAAATGTTCTTTTTTAGATTCACGAATATCTGCACAAAGTTTCCATACATCTTCTGCGGAAAGTATTTCTGGGTTTTGATTCAGATGGAGGCGTTTTCCTAATTCTAATACTGCTATAATTTGTGATGCCTTCGCTTTGCCAAGTCCCTTGATTTTTAGCAAGTCGCTTAATGCAATTTTGTCTTTACCTATTTCTGAGATGGTTTTTAAAATCTTTTTTGAAAGTTGAAGTACATTAAATCCTTTTATTCCTGATCCTAAAAGAATTGCCAAAAGTTCATGGTCATGCAATTTACTTGTGCCATATTTTTCAAGCTTCTCTCGAGGTAAATCAACTTTAGGCAGATCTTTTATTTTCATAAACTTTACCCCAATTTAACCACCTTTTCCCTGCTCCGCCAAGGCTACGCAGGACAAGCCGGCCCTTTCCCAAAAAAAATCCCGCCGGACAGATTCTGCCGGCGGATGCCCGCTCAAATAAGCGGTATATGAGTTTTTGGCTGCTGCTCCCGGATTGCTTCCATAATCAGGGGTTCATATTTGTCCCAAAGTCCATTGGTTTTGAAACCGGCGTTTTTGAGGAGCGTCAGTATTTCAATCAGGGAAAATTCGCCGCGGCTCAGGTTATGGCTGTTTTTGTAGGTTTCGTATTTACCGCCCAAGGACTTGCGGTAATGATTGCTTAAAAATCCCCGCACGCCTCCCCAGATTTCGATGCCGGCGAATTTGTCGCGGAGCGGGGCGTCTTCCGGCAAATCCCTGCGAAGAAGAACGTCCATTCCGGGCATAATAATCCCGCCCAGCATGTAGTTCCGCAAATCTCCCCACCCCATCAGCACGGTAAGAAAATCTATATTCTGGTTGTAAAAGGCGAATGCAGTTCCGGGTTTTTTATCGGCCAACAGCTTCAAGAATTCCAGAAAACGAGGGTCAATTCCGAGCATCATCACAATTTCCTTATTAAAATTTCAATTTGGTTGCCGCTTCTGAAGATAACTCTTTAAAACGCTCCGGGTTACGCGTTTTCCTTCGTTTCCCCTTAATTTGACACGATGCGCCTTAAATATTAGCGTGTAGATGTAGGTGGTATGAATACCTGCAATTTTACATTTATCAAACTACCGAAAGGATATTGATTATGGGCGACTGGAAAACTGAAAACCACAACAAGGGGCAGGATGACGCCGCGAATGGACATCCATATAGTCCGCCGTGGGTCGAAAATGAAATTTTCCCCGACAACGCCGTTGCCAACGAGAAATACCGCGAAGGCTACGAGAATGTTACAGGCAGCGACCCGGCAGAAAGCAAATGCTTCCTGACCACCGCGTGCGTGGAACACGCCGGCTTGGCCGACAACTGCCGCGAACTGACCGTGCTCCGGTCATTCCGCGACAACTATGTCGCTCATCTGGCCTGCGGCCCCGCAATGCTGGCAGAGTATTGCGAAGTCGCGCCGGCTATTGTCCAAAAAATAGGACAAAGCGCGGAACGCGATGCGGTTCTGGCCGGCATCTTCGACACGGTGAAAAAAGCAGTGGAGCTGATCGAACGCGAGAAATTTCAAGAAGCGTTCGCCTGCTACAAGACGATGTTCGCCGACCTGAAGAAGCACTATTAAGGCAACCAGCCAGGCAAGGAGGAATAAAATCCCCTTGCCTTTTTTTGTTCGTGATAAATTTTAATCTTAATTATGCGCGGAACGTTCCAGCTGTCCGGATAAATATGCTATAATCTAACAATGAACATAAAAGAACCGTCATCGTTCGAGAAACCAGAGGAGCCGGTAAAAAAACCGGAATTTTTCGCAGCAGAAGAACCTTGGGTTCCCGGCCTTTGGACAAAGGCGCTGGATATGGAAAAGAGAATGTTTCCCGACTCGCCTCATTCGGATATTTTTACAAAGACTATTTACGACAAATTGATTAAAAAACCGGGGAGCTAAAGCCGGGAGGCCATCGAAGAATTACTTAACGCACACCGAACGCGAGGCCGTAAGCACGGTTGAACTGTTCGTAAGCGTGAAAATCACGGAAAAATTTCCCTGTTGCGCGTATGAATGGGAAACAAATATGTTTTGTTCTCCGCTTTGGAAAATTCCGCTGGCTGTTTCTCCGTCTCCCCAATCTATCTTATATGATGTTTCCGAAGTTCCCGAGAACGGCTGTTCAATGCCGTAACTGACCGAAGTTCCCTCCGAAACGGCGAAACAGACACTGGGCTCGGATGACTGGCTTTGCGGCGAGCCGGAGGCGGTGCCCGTGCTCACGGGGACGGACTGGATGCCGGTCTGCAATGCCGGCGATGACGTAGTCTGCAGAAGCGGGTCGATTTTTTCTTTAATCGCGTTTTTCGCCTGGTTTATAATATTGCCGATTGCGCCGTTAGCCGCCTCCGGAATCTGCGCCGCTAGCGATTTTACGGTTTCGATTCCGCTTTTTCCGGAAGTGATTATTTCATCCTGCAAATTTTTTACGTCGCTGCCGGAAAGAATCGCGCCGTTTCCAGTCAGCGAGATTTGCGAAGCTGTTTTGCCGGTATCCGAAATGGCGAAATAGCTCCAGGCGAGGTACGCGGAAACCGCCAAGAGCAAGACAAGCAAGATAAAGCCGAACTTCTTCATGTATTTAGTATATCAAAGGACGCGCCCATAAAGGCAATTCGGATCAAGCGGAAGGGGCGCGAGCCGCCCGCCATATTATTAAAGACATTCAGGGCATTTGCAGCGTCCTCCGGAAAAATACATTTTGAAATATTCGGGACCATAGTCGAAAAAAAGCTCTTCACCGGCTTTGATGTTCCTTTTCGCAAAAATAAAAACTCGTTTGTTTTTAATGTCGGTTTCGCAGTTGGGTTTGCAGCCATGATTAATGAACCGCGCCTTGTTGGCGGGAATATTGCCGTCAATCATCGTAGTCTCACTTGTCCAGAACAGATATTTTCCTTTGTTGGCTTTCTGCTGGGCCGGAGTCGCCGGGCGTCCGATGTATTCTATAATGCATGATTCTTTCGGGATCGGCTCCGTGGCAAACATGCCTTTACCCGTGCTAGATTTTTTTACCTGCAAATTGAAATTGCCGGGTTTGAATATCCTTTTCATAATTAATTTAATGCATAAAGAGAACTGGCATAAGCCGGCTCTCTTTATATTGGCTCCGCGAACTGGAAACTGTTTGAATCGCTTTTTGACAGATGAAATACAAATCGCGATTTGATATTGTGCATAGGTGGTAAAAAAATCTCGCCTTTTTATTATTAGTATAGACGAGATTATCAAAGGGAAGGGCGGCTCAATTACTTTGCTGCGCTGAGCTTCACCCCGCCAATCGTTTTTAGGGCAAGGACCTGTGTCGCGCAACCGGTCGCGATGGCGTCGGCCATATCCGAGTTGATTTTCTGGCCGGGTTCACTGACCCAACCGCCGTCCTTGATATGGTCGCCTTGCTTCCAGTCATCTGTTTTGCTGAGAACTTCCCAGGCTGCGATGACATTCGGCTGCCGCTCAAAACGAGCTACGCAGACAGGTGTCGCGTAAGCGACGACAGCATCCTGCGCCTTCTGCGTGGCCACCTGCGCCGCAGTGCCGGCGCTTACCCAGCCGAAGGATGAGAGAACCATCCACCATGCCAGTGCGCCTACTACAACGCCCCAGACAGCGGGCTTTGTCCAGACCGGTATTTCAAGTTTCATATTACCTCCTTTCTTGATTTCTAGAAGAAAGAAATTTCCTTCTAGTTCTTTCATAATACCGAGAGTCAGGTACTTGTCAATTTGAAGCTCCGGAGGTAGGCCTGCCTGCCGGTAGGCAGAGATTAAGCTTCGTCTTTGGCTGGATAACCCAGTTCGAATCCTCGCCGCTCAAAGCAAAATGGAAACTGTTCGAATCGCTTTCCGTATGATGAACGGCAAATCGCGATTTGATATCGTGCATAAGTGGTAAATTAAACCAACCCTTTCGGCATACTATCATTAGGGTCCAAAAATCTTTGCCTATTTGAAAATGACCTACGTACAATTTGAAATTACGCAGTTTGAATATTTTTTTAAGAATTAAGTTTTATTGATTGTTGAAAACGCGGCGTCCATGGGGCGCCGCGTCAAGCACTTAGTCCAGATTTCTGGACTGATATAACCCCAACGCGATATATTATAATCTGCGTCAGGGAAAAAAGGGAGTCCAAGACAATGGACTTTCTAAAACTACTGCGCCAATTGCCGCAATAGAGTGAGGAAATCTGGGATGAATCCAGCAATGTACTCGTAAATGGTAGCTGACACCATTTACCGCATTTGATTACTTCGCTATCGAAATTAAAACGGCTACAGATTTAAGAAGGCCAAATCTTATTCAACGTTAGCAGTTTTCGTTTTCTCATACTAAGTTATAAAGTTGCCTTTTTACCACCTTTTCTTGTCGATATCGTCCTTGATGGCAACCCCGGCGTCCCATAGACACTTTACTCCGTATCCCACTACGCCAACGATACTACCGACGGCGAAGCCAATTCCGGCGCCCAGCGGACCACCAAGCATGCCTACTGCAGCTCCAATCCCCGCCCCCCAAAGAATGATGTTATCGTCATCATCCTCTTCGCTTGCGCTCAATGGATTGCCAGAAGGATCGCTTTGCGAAGAGCTTTCGCTGCTCTTCTCAGCGATTCGCTGTAGCATTCTTCCCTGATACACGTTGTTGTATTCAGCGCAATCAGCTGCTACTTCTTCGGGACTCCGGGAATCACAGATTAACGTTTTGACTGGCGGACTCGGAGATAACCCATTATCGGCATCATGAATAGCTGCGACTCTCTCACCCAAAAAATGTTTTGCCATTTTGAAACTCCTGTATCTAAGTTGACAATTTACTACAGGCAGCGGGATGCTACCCATAGTGATAATGGAACTAAAGGCAAAACTTGTCAATACTTTCACTCGCGGCGCGGCGCTACGCTACGTGTGTTGCTGCACGCAAATTTGCAGCTCGGAGGAATAAAAATATCCGATGCAAATCGGATATTTTTATTCTTTGCTCCGGAGGTAGGGATTAAAGTTTCGCTTTTTGCTGAATAGCCCAAAAGCTTACCTAACCATACGCAGCACCCCGACCCCCGCTTAAGACACCTTCGGTTTCTTACGTCGCTCCGGCAATTGGCGGAGCTCCTATCTTCCTGATGCGGGGTGCTGCTAGGTTCGCCCCTGCCTAAAAAATCGCAAACCAAAAACACCCACTAGGGGTGTTTTGGCTTGCGAGCTCCGGAGGTAGGGATCGAACCTACGACATCCTCGTTAACAGCGAGGCGTTCTACCACTGAACTACTCCGGAATAAAAACATTTTATCAGTTAATTTAAAAAAATCAAACGGAGAAGCAAGCTTCTCCGTTTTTGTACTGCTTCCGCTAGCCGGCCTGGGTTATTGTCCGTGTACCGTGATTCTGTTCCGGCCCATTTCCTTGGACCGGTACATGGCGGCGTCTGCGCGCTCTACCGCCTCGTACAATTCCTCACCACGACGGTAATTGGTAACTCCGCCGCTCAATGTAACCCTTATATTTTGTTTCCCGGATTTTACATTGAAGCCGAAGGTTTTTTTAAGGAGATCCCATTCGTCGCCCTGGAAAGCAACGAGGAACTCTTCTCCGCCCCAGCGGCAGATGACGTCGTATTCCCTGAATTCGTTTTCCAGGAACTCCGCTGTCTTCTTTATTACCGCGTCGCCCGCCTTATGGCCGAACTTGTCGTTTATCCCCTTAAAACGGTCGATGTCAAACAGTCCAATAACAATGCTGCGTGGTTGTTTGTTTTTCCGCATTTCTCCGTCTTCCTTGAGGCTGCGGAGTTCCGCGGTAACGAGGCTGATTTCCTCGATGCCGCCCCGCCGGTTCAAAATCTCGGTCAGCTCGTCGTAGAAACTGAGCCTTTTCCACTTCTTTATTTCGCAGGCTTGTTTCCGTATGGTTGCCGCCTGCCCCCTGACCTTGCGCCGAAGAGTGCCGATTACCGACTTGCTAGCTTGATTTTTAAGTTGCTTCACGAAATCCTCCTGCGTTTGGAATGGTTGGATACTCAATGCCAGTTATTTCGTCCCTAAATTATACATAAAACCATAAAAAATGCAAGTCCCCGCTTACGACAACCATTTAAACAAAAATCCCCGCCTCACACGGGGAAATCTGTTTCATGAATATTATGCTTACATGCAGCGGGAAAATCCGCCCTTCGACTACGCTCAGGACGGATTCGCATTATCTACATACATCTTGAAAATCCGCAGCTGCGGCAGCTCAGGCACCCTTCGCTGACAGTCAGAGCTTCGCCGCAATCCGGGCATCCCGGCATCAATCCGTAATCAGCGAGAGATTTTTTGGAAACGGTTGCATGACTGGCCGAAAAAGCGTTCACAGCCGCGGTTTCTTTTTCTTCCAAAACCACCGGGTCGTCTGCGGCGTGTTCCGCGAGTAAAGGATTGTGATATCCGTTGGCGCGCACGTGCGCTTCAAGAACCTGCCCGATTGCGTCCGGCAGAGAAAGAACGGTTCCCTTGTCGGTAAGCATAGGCATCGGTCCTCGGATGCCTTTGATGTTGTCTATCACTTCTTCAAGTTTCACTCCGGCGCGCAAGGCTACCGATATCAATCGGCAGATGCCTTCGCTTTGTTCCTGGAAAAATCCTCCGCTCTTTCCAATAACCGCGAAAACTTCGAATGGCGCTCCGTTCTCGTCGTTGTTGACCGTTACATAAAGATTTCCATATCCGGTTTTTATCCTGTATGTTTTGCCGACAAGAATTTCCGGGCGCTTCCTCGCTTCAATTCTGTTCTTGTCCACGGGAAGATTGAGTTTGATATCTTCGGCAATTTCTTTTTTGACTTTGACGCCGTCAAGCCCGATGGAGCTCGGCGCTTTTATGTTCTCGCCGGTTCCTATGTTGAGTATCTGAACTTCGCGGCTGCCGTCGCGGTAAACGGTGCAGGCTTTGCATTTCATCTTCCAGGCGTTCACGAAACCGTTGAACACGTCTTCTTTGGTGGCGCTGTTCGGAAAATTAATCGTCTTTGAGATGGAATTGTCGACGTTCTTCTGGAAAGCAGCCTGCATCTTGATGTGATTGTCTGCCGAGATATCCATGGCAACCACGAATGTCTTCTTAAGGCTTTCCGGAATGCCGGCAATACCCTGGATGCTTCCCGTTTTTACTATCTCTTCTTTTATGGCGTTAAGCTTGTCGGGACTGAATTTGGATTTGGCGAGCGCTTTCTCGAAATACGAGTTGAAGTAATTGTATCTGTGCCCGTCTTTGTCCTGCTTGATGAAGGAAAGCGCGAAGTTCGGTTCGATGCCGGAAGAAGCGTCCAACATCATGGAAATGGAGCCTGTCGGAGCGACGGTCGTAAGCGCGGCATTCCTCCTTTTAGGCTCTCTCTTCTTGGCCGAAGCACTCAAATTCCAGTTCTCAAAAGCGCCTTTTTCCTTGGCCAATTCCCTGGACATTTCGTTGGCGGAATCGGTTATGGTTTTCATGACTTTTTCACCGAGCTTCTGGCCTTCTTTCGAATCATAGGCTACGCCGAGCTGGTAAAGCATATCGGCAAAACCCATTATCCCGAGTCCGATGCGGCGGTTCTTGCGCGCGAGGTCGGTAACCTGGCTTACGGGAAATTCGAACATATCTATGACGTTATCCATCAAACGCGTGGATATTTTAGCCACGCGGCGGAGACGGGCCCAGTCAACTTGCGATGAACTTGCCGAACCCGCTTTTCCACTCTTCACGAATTGCGCCAGATTGATGGAGCCGAGATTACAGTTGTCGTAGTGGTGAAGGAACTGCTCGCCGCAGGGATTGGAACAGTCTATGGGTCCGAGTCCGGGCAGCGGGTTGGTACGATTCACTTCGTCGATGAAAACTATTCCCGGTTCGCCGTTCAGCCAAGCGTGGTCGACGAGTTCGTCGAAAAGTTCTTTGACTGTTATGTTTATCTCTTCCGTGCCGATGACGGAATTGTTCGGAGCGCGGAGAACTTTTCTCGGCTTCATCTTCTGTCCTTTCCATTCGCACATCCACTGCTCGTCCGGCTTCTCGGCGAGCTGCTTCATAAACCCATCAGTGACTTTAATGGAAATGTTGAAGTTTCTTATCGTTCCCTCGACTTCTTTCGAGCGGATGAAATCCAAAATGTCCGGGTGAGTCACTTCCATCATCGCCATATTGGCGCCGTGCCTTCCCTGCTGTTTTATTATTCCGAAAGCCGCGTCGTAAATTCTCAAGAACGAAACCGGCCCCGAAGAAACTCCGCGCGATTTTTTCGTCAGAGAAAAAGCCGGGCGCAAATGAGAAAAATCGAAACCGAGTCCGGAGCCCGCTTGCTGAAGGAGCGCGGCATCCTTCAATGTCTGGAAAATGCTTTCCATGGAATCCAAAACCGGAAGAACAATGCAGTTCGCGACGAGCGGAGTGCCGGTGCCGGCATTGGTCAAAGTCCTGCCGGCAGGAGTGTATTCCTTCTTGGAAAGAATTTCCCAAAAATCTTTTTCAACTTTTTCAACAAAACGGCTGTCATGGCCGAAATCTTTTTCAACTTCGGAAAGCGCGTGCGCCACGCGATGAAACATATCCGCCGGAGTCTCCTGCTTTCCGCTTTCGTCGGCAGCAAGATACCTTTTTTTCATCATACGGAGCGCGTTTTCCGAAAATGAAGCATTGACCTTTTCTTTTTCCGCTTTGGAAAGCCAATTGTGTTCGGCTTTGCCCGCTGCCTGAGTAACTTTCACTGTTTTTTTCATACCGGCCATTCTTTTATTTTTTTTATTTTATTTTTTGATATTACTCGCGACGCGGATGCAAAGACGACCTCTTCGCTTCCGCGATAACCAGCGCTGGTTTAGTCGCTAAGATATTTTCCCTCTATGCCCCTGCCTATACAACCCCGCCTTATCCACAAAAAATCATAGAAAGACACTTTTAAAATTCTTTGGCAAATTCCTTCCCGCCGACAGCCAGGTTTTAGCAGTTTGCTTGCAATATAAAAATTTATCCGAGGGTTTCCAAGGTTTTTATTCATGCTCAAAATAGCTGTTTCGCCGGATTGCCGCCAACATACGCGCCCAGCCGCCCGGAAAGCCGCGAATTATCCTGAAAACGCACAAAAGGAATTTCATTTTCCCGCATAAATGGCTAAATAGCCCAAAAGATAAACATTGCAAAAATTTTTCCAGGAAAATCCGCCTATTCGGACAGCACGCGTGAACATAATGGCAAATAAATTTACAGGGTAGTAAAATATGAACATTGTCATGGATAAGCTGCGGGAATTCGCCGCTTATCAAAATCGAAGCCCGGCAAATGAAAAATATTTTCGGCAGTCCGGCGAACAATAGCGGCTTTCCTTGCGACGCAAGGCAAGGGGTTTCGTCATTGGCTTTATTGATATTTACCGCCGTATTTATGGCAGTTTCTGTTTCTTTGGTTTCCCTTAAGTTCAGCGGCGCCAATTCCAACGAAGGATTTTTTCAACGGACATCGTCGTCTATTTTAAAAACTTTCGGCAATATTTTTTCACCGCGAGTAGAAAAGCCCGTACTTGAAATAGATCTTTCGAAAAATACAGGTACCGATAAGTCTGCGGAAAAAAATTCCGTGCCGAAGATAATTAAAAATAATTCCGATGCAGTTCCAAAAAATAAAATTGCGGAAAATTTTTCCGTCACAATCCCGCAAAACGAAAACGAAAATTTGGCACCAACTTCCACGCAGTCTCCGCAGCCGGAACAAAAAACGCAAAAAGAAATTTCCGAATGCGATTTTTCAAAAACCGGGAATTCTGATCATCGGATTATTTTCAGCGAAGTTAATTGGATGGGAAGCAAAGAAAGTCCGAATGACGAATGGATTGAAATTAAAAATAATTCCGGAAGCGATATTTCTCTTTCTGGATGGCAAATACTGTCGGCAGATAAAAACATAAAAATAATTTTATCAGATGGAAATAAAATATCGGCAGGCAGTTTATATCTCCTGGAAAGAACAGATGATAATTCCGCTCCCGAAGCATCCGCAGACGCGATATATTCCGGAACTCTTTCCAATAGCGGAACCATATTAAAAATTTTCAGCAATGATTGTTCCATCTCCGATGAAATAGACGCTTCCAAAAAATGGCCCGCTGGCGACAGCGTCTCCAGAAGAAGCATGGAAAGAAGCGTTCTTGATTTCAGCTGGCACACGAGCGCAACCGACGGCGGCACTCCAAAAAAAGAAAATACCGCGGCTTTTTCCCGGAAAGAGCCAGAAATAATTTTTCTTCAGCCGGAAGCGCCGCAAAATATAATTCCTGAAAACCAAACAGCTTCTTCCAGCCCCCAGAATACGCAGCAGCAGAATCCAGCAGACGGCACTCATATATTAATAGCCGAGGTTCAAACAACGGGCGGAAGCGGAAAAACAACGAATGACTTTATAAAGATATTCAATCCTTCTTCATCGCCTTTTGATCTCAAAGGATACCGCCTGGTTAAAAGGACGAAAACCGGCTCAAGCGACACATCGTTGAAATCCTGGACTTCGGACGCACTTATCCCCAGCCAAGGCTATTATATATGGGCTAATTCTTCATTTTCTTCCTTGACGCCTTCGCCCGATGCAACTACTTCCGGCAGCATTTCCGACGATAATGGCATTGCCATACGGCAGGGAGCCGAAGACACGGGAACGATAATAGACGCGGTTGCCTGGGGCGGCGCTCAAAATACTTTCATAGAGAACTCGCCATACGCCGCAAATCCCGGAGCCAATCAGATACTTTCGAGAAAAACTATTAATGGAACCTTGCAGGACACCGACAATAATCAAAACGATTTTGAGGTAAAGTAAAACAAATGATAACTAATGACTGATAACTTTATTCTTACTATCCTTTTTCAACGCGTTCCACATATTCTCCGGTGTCGGTGTTAACGCGAATGATATCGTCCGTGTTTATGAAAAGAGGCACGGATATTTTTGCCCCGGTCTCAAGCGCCACGACTTTCGTGCCGCCCTGCGCCGTGTTCCCTTTTATCGAGGGCGGAGCTTCGGTGACTTTCAAATCCATTTTTATCGGCATCGTTACTTTTATTACTTTGTCATTGAATGATACCGAGTTAATTACGGTATTCGGTTTTAAAAAATTTGCGGCCGTGCCGACAATTTCCACGGGAAGAGAAAAACGGTTCTTGGGATTGCCTTCCTCGTGAAACCAAAATTCCTGCCTACCGTCAGGCAGGCTCCGCTGATAAATGAAAACAGCGGATTTCTTTTCGAGCTCTATTTCTTCGAGTTTGTCGCTCGGCTGAAAATTTCTGTCCAGGACTTTTCCTGTAGCGAGATTTCTTATCTTCGCCTGGACAACGGCTTTCCTTTGCTGCATGCGCAAAAAATTGGACTCAAGAACCTCGTAAGGCTGACTGTCCATCGAAAAAATTATTCCTTTTTTTAATTCCGTGTATGAAAGCATGATAAAAGAATTTTCAATTTTCAAAACACAAATTTACAATCAATTTTCAATGCTTCAATTTACAAAATGTTTGAAAATTTTGTAATTGTAAATTCACTGAAAATTGTGAAATTAGTAATTGAAAATTAATTTAATAATTTATAAGCCGCTCCGGCATGCGGGCCCGGAGCGGCTTCCGCAACAAGATTCAGTTAAGCGTTCTCTTCCCTCATAGGGCGCGGAGCACGGGTCGAACCTTCCGGCTCTTCTATCTTGAGATTTACGCGGGCGTTATTTTTTACGCCTACTATCCTCAAGAGCGAGCGGATGGCTTTGGCTGTCGCGCCTTGGCGTCCGACGACCTGCCCCATATCCTGCGCATTGACTCTGAGCGAAAGAAGAACCCCCATCTCGTCGACCTTCCTGTCAACTTTCACGTCTTCCGGATGATCAACAAGCGATTTAACAACGTATTCGAGGAACTCCTGATCGTTTTGTGTCATTTATTCTGTTCGTTTCTAGGCTTCTTTCGACCTTTCCAATCAATGTCAGATTTACTTATATTTTAGTTTGCCGTCGGTTCTACGACAGGTGCTTCAGTCGCCGTAGGTTCAGCTGCGGCTGCCACTTCTGTTGCCTGACTGCCGGCAGGCAGGGTTTCTTCAGCTTTGTCTTCGGCTTTCTTTATGGATAACTTTATTTTTTCTCCCCCGAGAACCCCCTGTTTAACAAGGAGATTGTGGACGGTCACCGTCGGCTTCGCGCCTACTCCAAGCCAATAGCGGACTCTTTCCTGCTTGAATCCCGTGGCTTTGGTAAAAGGGTTGTAAAAACCCAAATCCTCCGCAGGCGGGCCGCCGAGCTTTGAACGTCTTTCGGAAACAACCAGGCGATAGCTCGGCTGGTGCTTCTTTCCAATGCGATTTAATCGGATTACCAACATGTTAAAGTCAGATTAATATAACTGAAAGCCTGAAATTTTGCAAATTTTACCGCCTGTCGATGGCGTTTATAGACCGTTTGATGGCAACAAAGCCGTAACCCCATAAAAGAGGAAGCCAGAGAGGCATAACACCCAAAAGGCTGTCTCTCTGAAACGTCTCAACCCCTGTTTTCACGAAAAGATTCTCAAAGATAGTCATAACCACGAATCCGAAAATAAAAACGATAAGGTCATCTTTTTCACTTTTGATATAGAAAGAGATTACGATTATCGCGATATAAACCAAAGAGAGGTCGTAGTCGTTCTTTATAAGAGGTATCAGCGCAAGCATTATCAGCGCCGGAAGGGCGTTAAAAAACACTTGTGTGATTTTTTTAATTACGCTTTTGCCGGACATTTTTCGTTTAGCTCGCCGTTATTTGTTTGTCGGCGGGAGCTGAGGCCTGCCTGTCGACAGGCAGGGAATTTCGTCCCGCTCTTTTTGCGGGGGCACTAGGAATCGAACCCAGATCGTCTCTTTTGGAGAGAGACATTCTACCATTGAAATATACCCCCATATCGCTGCTTTGCAGTGCAATTTCCAATTTACAATTTCTAATTTCTAAACTTTTGGTTATTTAGTCATTAGTAATTTGTTAGAAATTAGGTCAATTAAAAAATTAGAAATTATTTCCCCGTTATCTTAGTTTCCTTATGCTTCGTGGACTTGCGGCATTTCTTGCAATATTTGCTGAGCTCTATCTTCCTCTCAACCTGTTTCTTGTTCTTGCGGGTATAGTAATTGCGCGTTCCGCAAACGGAGCACTTCATGCCTATTAAATTATCCGAATATTTTGACTTAGCCATATTAGATTTTGTCCGAGCAAAGCGAGGTTATAAAATCTTATACCCCGCCAACGGCGCGGGTCAATCTTTTATAAGCTTTTTAAACGCTTCCCCTGACTTGTAACTTTTTATTTGTCTTTCTCTTTTTCGTGCTTCTTCGTAAAGATGATACTCTTCTGTTTTTATAATTTCAAGGGGTAT
>DATKTR010000033.1:0-25994 GCA_035531015.1 Minisyncoccota bacterium
ATTTGCTGCGAATAAGATAGTTGGAGCCGGCAAGCATAAACAAAAAGACTCCGGCTATTACTACGCCTGAAAATATAACAGTGTCTCTGTGAAAAAAATGCGGCCTAAATTGGTTATCTCTGCGGTAAATAAAATGTTTCCTGAGCCAGCTGAACATTAAAAATATTATAATACTAAATAACAAAAAAATCAATCCCTCACATAAATTCTTATGTGAGGGATCAACCCCGCGTTATGTGTACTTATTTCTGCTGCGCCTGAAGTATTTCTACCAGTTTTTGGAGCAGTACTACCAGCTGGGTTTGCAGTTCGGCAAGCTTGGCCTTCAAGGCTTCGGCTTCCGCGCTGGTGCTGGCTCCAAGGACCTGTCCTGATACCGGAGCCGCGGACATTAGCAAAGAATTAAGTTTTGCCCGTGTCGCTGGGCCAACAACGCCAACCGACGCAATGCCATTCTTCTGCTGATAAGCCTTTACGGCTGCTTCCGTAAGCGGACCGAAGTATCCGGTAATCGGACCGGTGTAAACTCCTTCAGTTGTCAGGCGGTTTTGGAGCTCCGTCACATCGTCCCCGCTAGATCCAATCTGCAATGCGCTAGTGAAGCGGAAAACCGATGCTCCAAGGACTTGGCCCTGAGCAGCCGCATTCGCGGAAGCGCTGGAACCGGCGAGAGCCTGGCCGCTAACAAGAGCTATGCTGGCAACGGCATTTGATGTCGGCACCGCTATATTTGTATTTCCAAAACTTACATATACTGTCTTGTCGCCCATTCCCGAAGACAAAGTCCATGGATATGTAGCTTGGAACGGAATCCATCCGGTTCCCGTGGATGTTGAGAAACCGGAGTCATTGGAAACCCACATAAAGTTCATTCCGGACAACGATGTGAGTGAGAGAGTTACATTCGCCGATGCGGTTTGAGTAGCGCCATTATTAACAGTAACGGTGTAGGGATTGTAGGAAATTCCGCCTCCGCCTCCACCGCCGCCTCCGCCGCCACCGCCAGACGAAGCCGGAGCAGGAGCCGGAATCGCGTTAAGCGAACCGAACGTTGTGAAGTGGTATGTCCAGATATCCGTGTTTCCTCCGTCAGTGAAATAGCATTCGCCCGGAGCGGAAATGTTGCCGTAGTCAGTCGCACTGTTGCATTTGGTCGTTATGGTTACCCAATTGTCAGAGCCGGCCGGCTTATAGCCTACCGTTCCAGTCACGCCGGTCAGGACAATTTTCACCGCCTTGTCGAAGGTCAGCGTCCCGGCAGATGAACCGACCTCAATCACGGTGCTGCCTACAGAAAATCCGGAAGGCGCCATACCCGATGCAGCTATTGCCGTAGGGGGAGCTATTTTTCCATCCCAGCCGCTTGGACCGGTAATCGTCGTTCCATCGGGAATACTCGCGGTAATCCCGGCAACGTTAGAGTTTGAATTGCTCAATATAATCGTCGTACCCGGAGTACCGGAGTTAAGCTTGACTGCGTTCCCGCTTAATCCGGCGGAAAGGTCCATTACTGAGTTATTGCTAAGAATCAGATTCGTAATTCCGCTTGGCAAATCAGCCGCACCGGCGCTTCCCAGAACAACATCCGAATCCGGGCTGGTGATGGTGTCGCCGCCACTCACGACATTGGAAAGAACCGTCTTGTCTGAGTTGATGTACCACGGAGAGTAATTGACAGTACTAGAGGCAATTATAGGATCTCCCGTACCGCTGGCATTAGAATCAATTTTCGGACCGGATGCAGACCCCCACCAGTTGTTGGTGGCGTCAAAAGTATTTGTCGTGTCAAATGTTTCAACACCTGCCTCACTGTTACCGGAGAAATTATTGCCATTAGCTTTTACAGTGACCAAGCCAGAATCTTGCGCAATAGCTAGGCCAATGGTATTTCCTGTAGCGGTATTTCCGATAACGGTTGCGTTAGTTCCTGGTCCATTAAACGTAGTTACCTCTATTGCAGCCGAGCCGTCGCCGGCAGAATCTACACCGGTATTGTTAGAGATAGTATTATTTTGGATTGTTACAACCGCACCGTTATCAATGTCGAATGCATAATCCAACCAATCGCCGCCTCCTTTCCCCGTGTAGGTGTTACCACTGGCGGTACCACTGCCTCCGAAATACTGAATACCCAACCGACCCATATCAGTGAACGTGGTGTCAGTGACATTTACATTTCCTTTAATGAATACGCCACGCCCCAAATAGGGTGAACCGGACGCCTGAGTTGTTATATTGGTTATATTACAGTTATCTACTGCGCCATTCCCCCAATAATAGATAGCCGCCCCAATCTTGTGACCGGTGCCGTCCAGTGTCACATTACTGATATTGAAGGTATTACCGAGCGGAACAAGGAACCATCCTCTTCTGTCATCACTGCTAGCTGGAGTGTCATAGTTCGGTTTAATAATGGTCGTTGCTTTATCCGCGCCAACGAGGTTTATATTTTTATTGATGACGATTTGTCCGGCTTCCGTGTATGTTCCCGCTGTGACATTTACCGTGCCGCCAGAAATTACCGCACTAACGCCATCATGAATCGTACTAATCGGGCCAAGCGGATCGCCCTGTGCCGTCGGGCTCCCGGTAGTGGCAACTGTCACCGCGGTGCGGTTAGACGATGTATAACCCTGGTCTTGCACAGTCCAATTGTCGTTGGCTGCGCTGTTTGCAAGCAGTGCTTGCTGTTGGGCAAGTGTGGGCGTTACCGCAATCGAAGTGCCATTACCATTATAGGATGGGCCATTACCGACGGTAGCTGCCCCAGCGCCCGGCACGTTATTCCAATGGCCGTTCAAATGATAATTGACGCCCCAGTCGTTACCATAAGTACCTTGGGTGTTGCCAGTAATGACAATCACCGGGGTTGCGTCCGGCGTAGTCTGGTCGAAAGCCGTACCATCTGTGTATTGAACCGATATCCCGGACTTGGAATTGTCGATGACGTTGTTGGTGACCGAACCGGTGTTGCGGCCGTCAATGAGGACATCTGTACGGAGATTCTCAATCTTATTGTTAGTGATTGTAAAGCCCGTCACGCCGTTCTTTATAACGATGCCGCGCGAGACGTTGCTCCCCCACGAATAAGTTTTGTAAGAAGAGTTCACCGGACCTTCAATATCGAGACCTTGAATCGTAACGTTATTGGCTGTGACTGTAATGCCGTCTGAACTAGCTCCATCGACAACCACCAATTTCGCCCCCGATGCGCCGGTGAGTGTAACCGGCGTGGATATAGTGACATTCTCGGTGTAGGTTCCCGCCGCGACATTTATCGTGTCTACTGCCGTTGTTGACGCAGCAGCCAAGGCATCTTTGATAGTGTTGTAGTAGTTGATTATCGAACCCTCAGTAATCGTAGCTACATTAGTAAGTGGCTTATTCGCCCAACGAATGAATGGGTGCACTGTGCCGCTGATGGCGTACTCGGTGTAGTCCGCGGGCGCTGAAACGCTAACCGTCGCGCTGCTGCTGACATAACTTCCGTCGGACCAAATCTGATTGGCTTCCGACAAAGTACCGCTGCTTAGAGTGAACACGGAGGGGGTCGTGACATTATTCTTTCCCGGGTCAACGTTTACTGCGCCCCAAGCATTGTTGGTCGTGTCCAAGTTGGTGGCAGTGACAGTTGAGCCATTCACCGTGAGACCCGCGCCAGCGCTATTTTCAATACGCACGTTCTGAAGCGTACCATTCGCATTGCCATAGAACTGGACGCCGCACGCATCATTGTTGGAGTCGAGCGTCAAATTCTCGAGCGTTGTACTCGCATATGCATCAAGCAGATGCTTGGTGCTGTTGTATTGGGTGCCGGCAGAAGAAAGGCAGGTAGCGCCGACGCCAGTGAACGAGGATGCCTTGATGGTCGCGCCACTACCCAAACCGACGAGCGTGACCGACTTTGAGATGGCAAGAATCGAGGACTGATCATATTCACCTGCTGCGATGTCAATCGTGTCGCCGGAATTTGCCGCGGTAACCGCATCCTGGATAGTGTTGAAAGATTGTTCTCCCGAATCAAGCGTGCCGTTTTTATTTGTATCAATGAAAACCGGGCCGGGGGTAACAGTAACCGTGACGGTATAAACTTTGGTTGAACTATCCGCAGCAGTGACGGTATAGGCTACCGGGTTCGTGAAATTTCCTGAAGTTCCATTTGATGGACTAACCGATGTTCCGGTAAACACGATAGCCGGAGCAAGAGCAGCGACGTCAGTTCCGAGCGGAACAGCTACTGCGATATCAGTTCCGGAAATAGTACTTGTGCCCGTTGTGAAATTAAAAGAAGTAATATCTTTTGTTGAGCTAAGAGTAGCAGTGGCAGGAGCGGTAATGATGTTGGCATCTAATGTAACAGCGGCCTGTGCTAACGCCCTGCCATTCAACGTTGCACCGTTATTCAGCACAATCGCTGTTCCGGCCAAGATATTTCCGTTAAAGACAGCTGTCGTTCCAAGCGTTGCTTGTGTGCCAACTTGCCAGAAGATGTTCGCCGCTTGGCATCCGTTTGCCAAAGTCACGTGAGCACCGTTTCCTACAGTAAGATCTTGTGCAATCTGGAAGATGAAGACAGAACTTGCGTCGCCTTGGCAATCGAGAGTGACGCCATTAGAATCGCCGCTTCCGCCAGTGTTTATGGTAACTCCAGTGCTCCATTTATAGACGCCGGGAGTGAGTGTCATTCCGCTAATGTTTCCAGAACCCAATTCGGTTTCTGTAGGATTTGTTACTCCAGCGGCTGTATTATATGCAGTCTCCATATCACTTACGGCCGTACTCATCGTTACTGGAGTAGGAGCCGCATAGTCAGCCGCATATACTTTTCCGGTCACCAGAGACGATATAGAGAATGTACTCGAGGAGTCCATTACTAATCCAAATCCAGTCATGGCAGACGCGGCGACTGGACTCACTCCAATATCTCCAGTAATTGAAGTAGCACCGGTGGTTGTGATTCCTGTTTTTGCTAGAATCACATAATTGCCCGCTGTTCCAAGGTCGACTGGTGCTGGACCAGCTGCGAACGCGGAAATTGGCCCGGCGAGGCCCAGCACGAACGAAACGACTACTGCGGTTAATATTGAATTCTTACCTGTCTGCGTGCGTACCTGACTGCGAGCGTACTCGCTCAGGCAGGCACGCACAGGCAGATTAAACTTTTTCATATTATTTTTATTTTTTGACCTTGTTTATTTTATTGACCTTATTTAATGGAGCCGACAGAGAATTCATACTATTACATAAACTGACTTGTTTGTTATTGGCCTTTGACGGCACTATACACCTATTTGCTTAAAATTAGTCAAGAGAAAAGGGCACAAAGAGTGCACAATCTGTGCATTAAAAATAACCCTTTAAAACAAAGGGTTAGTCAAGGTGATAGAGAACATAACCGGCACGAAAACGCCGTTAGTATGCCCCGCTATTGAATTTCTTCATCGGCAAACACCACAAGCCGGTTGGAATAAGTTTTCAGAACTTTGTCCCACGTTCCTTCGCAAGTGACAAGATTAAGATGGGCTTTCCCGTCGCTTGAATTGAACACAACCGAGCCGTCATCGTTCTTTCCCAAAATCCGGATTTCACGCACTACGAAAATAAAAGTAGTTCCATTTCCGTCGTCAACGTATAATTTGTCTCCCTTGCTCAATTTATTTAGATCGTCGAATACCGACCCTCCCCCGCTTTTCCATGGGCCGAAATGTCCAGCTATAACCGCGCTGCCAACCTCCCCGGGACGCGGTCCGAGATCGAACCATGCCACTTCGGCGGGGCCTTTCGGCACGCCCATTGTTCCGTCAGAAGTAATGCCAACCGAAATTATCGGAGCATCAACATTTATTTTCGGAATTTTGAGGCGGATTGGGAGCGACTGATTTGCCTGCTGCGGATCCTGTCCGCCGGAAGACAAGTCTGGCCATCCTAAACCTGGAGTAAGCGGAACCGGAGCGGTAATCGGCAATGGCAGCGGCGAAGACGATGGAACGATATCTCTCGCCGCTGCCGCAATGAATGACCTGGTTTTCGGGCCGAAGTAGCCCACGGGCGGAAAAATACCTTTATCTGCCTGCCATTTGGCGAGAGCTGCTCTTGTTGCTACGCCAAAATACGCGGTCTCGTTGCCCGGAGAACCAAATCCGCTCGCCGAAACCCGGGCTCCATTCGAATTCAAAAATTGCTGCAAAGCTTTGACGTCGTCCCCTTTGCTGCCCAGAGTAAGGTCACGAACAAAATTAAACGCAGATTGAGCATTGGTATGCGAAAAAAACATGCCGGAAACCGGAATGATTATCGCAACCGAAAAAATAATGGAAACTAATTTGTGATTTGATTTATGCATTTTTGTTTCCATTTTTATGTGTCCATAACAGATAAGGCCCCGCCAAGGCGGGGCCTCTTTTGCCTTTAGGCCAGGCACATCTGTTAATCTTGTTTCAGTAGAAGATTAAATCTTGCGTTTTTTAAGAACCACGGCTATCGAGATTGAAACCAGCAAGAGTGAACCGGCCAGAATGACAATTCCCCAGGGAATTCCGCTGTTCGCCTCCGGAGGAAATCCAGTGTTCGGAAGTCCCGGAGCGGATACAAGGACAGTAGCGAAGGCATAGCCCAGGGCGGTAAAACCGTTTGCCTTGCCTTCAGCGGTAGCGACGTTCCTGGTTGAAGCCGTAATATTTGTTGTACAGGTATAAGCCCATGTTTCGCCGGGGTCGAGAAGATTATTGCCATTAGTGTCGCCGGACGTGCGAGAAACCGGACTGCATTTGTCGTCAGTTACAGTTACATTATGCATCGGAACTACCCCCGGGTTTGTTACTGCGTATATGTAAGTGACATTGCCGCCTCCGTACGGAAACGGTGTTAAGCGACTCGGCACTTTTACTATGTTGATGAGCGGAGGCGTTAATGGCGAACCGACAACAACCGTGGCAAGCGAAGTAGCGATTGCTGCCTGATGATTGCCGTCATCGCTGTAGCCGGTTGCAATCGCGGTATTCGTGGTGGTTTGCGAGAGCGTCGTGGTACAGCTGTATTTCCATATTTCACCCGGGTCGAGTTTTTTATTGCCGTTCAAATCTCCGGAAACGAAAGTTACGGGACCGCACTTGTCATCGGTTACGGTAACATCAATCAATGCCTGCGCTCCTCCGACGTTCCAAACCGTGTAACCGTAAGAAACCGGACCGGTTCCCGCGGGTAAAGCCAGTGGGCTTGGAATCTTCAAAAGGCCAATCATAGGCACTATTCTGCTTGATACGCCAGTGCTTCCACCAGATATTGCCGCTGCTACCGGCACCGGAATATCGGTATTAACGACAGTACAAGTCTTGTCGTCGCCCGTCGCGAGCGTCACGTTTCCGCTCGAATCACAGCCTGTGCCAGTGAAAGTCTGTACGTAAGAGGTGTTCGCGTCTTCACTTACCGTGTAATTGCCGGCAGACAATGAATAAGAAGTTCCCGGCGCCGCGGCTCCGGCTGCGGGACTGCCTGAAACATCAACGCCGCCACTTTTTACATGTATATTAAAACTGGAAGCGACTGCCGTACCTCCGTTGCCGTTAACAACAAGTTTTATTACATGAAGGGTTGTCGGTACGGTAATAGTGTTCGAATCAGTCGTGACTGTGTGGCCGAATGCCAATAATCTTCCCCGCAAATTCACGAAATGGCCAACGGTTATGCCGGTAGAGCCAAGGGCATCAGCGATGATATTCCCCGCAAATGTAGGCGTAGGCGACGTTGCGGAATTCGCTCCGATTGACGCGAGTCCGCCGGGAACCCAATATACATTCTGCGCAAGAGCGCCGTTTGTAAGCGCGACTACGGAATTGGCTCCCGTGGTAAGCGCTCCGCCCGACTTGAAAATATAAATACCCTGTCCATTGAGAGTTATGGTCGTGCTTAATGCTATATCCATCGTGCCGCTGCTCTTATAACAGCCTGGCGTGTAGGTTCCGGATAAGACAACATTCGTGCCGAGAGACGTACAAGATGAATCGGCAGCTTGAGCATTCAAATCCACCAAAGCGGCGGCTTGAGCTGCCCCATTTGTACAAGGCACAACGGCCTGGCTTAACGGAGTAGTAGTTATGCCGTTAATTGATATAGGCGCCGTGTCTGGCGGCGTAGTGTAGCAAACACCTCCGATAATGGCAGTTTCCAGTCCTGCGTTCAAAGAGTTGGTCCATGTGCTTGCAACAATAGAGTACGGACTGGCGGCCCCGAGATCCGGCGCTATTCCCACTGCTGCAAACGTGGCAAGCGGACCGGCAAAACCGAGCGTCAAAGAAACGGCTAACGCGGCTACTATTGAATTTTTGTTTAACTTTTTCATATATTTTATTATTTTGTTTTAGTAAGTATATTTCGACCTTACTTTATAAAAGCCGTTCCCAAAACGGAGATATTACAGCCGTTTTTGCGGCTTTTATGCCCTTTTTTTCAGTTCATTAATCTCCTTTTCAAGTTCTCCGATGTGCATTTCCAGCTTATGCGTCCGCTCCGTGAGTTTGGTTTCAATCGACTTCGCGTGGCTCGCAAGCGTTTCGGCGACGACCATCATCTCGGTAACATCTTCTATGGCAAGAAGTATGATGGACGGAAATTGTTCCGAAACGGAGTCCTCTTTAAAATGAATTTCCCGGGCATTCAGTATCATTACCTTGCGCCCGATAAAAGGAAATTCATGGTCGACTTCAAAGCCCCTGAAAAACGTGTTTTTGGGCAGAATATCTTCGAGGAGCTTTTTAAGGGCCGGAATATTCCACTGCCCGTTCCCGAGCTCATACACTATTCTTCCCTCAGTATCTTTTAATTCCACCTGAAACGCGCGGTAGAAAGAATCATTGGCTGCCATTACCCGAAAATCCTTGTCCAATATCAGAACCGGCTCGCGCACGACATCAACCACTGTTTTAATGTATGTCCAGCTTTTTTCCCACAAATGTCCGACAAAATCAGCCCCAATGGGTTTAACGGTCTCTTCCATGGTTTTTTTGTTTGTTTCCATATTAATGAAGACGATAGAAAATTATATTTGTTACCGCAAATGCTTTTTAATGTGCCCCCACGAACGTTTTGCTTCCGCGATAAGCGCTTTCTGTTCCGACAGCGAAAGTTTCTTTGCCTTGGCATAATTCGTCGCGCCCTTAGCCACTAACTCGTTGTACTGCGCTTCCCCTACCTTCTTCATTTTTTTCACCTGGGGCGCGATATGGCGATAGAAATCTCCGGATAGTTTTTTGATATCTCTCCTCATTTTCTTACCCGACTCCGGCGCGAGAAGCATCCCGGCAGCGATGCCCAGAGTCGCCCCAACCAACGCGCCTTCCAAAAGTTTCCCTGAATTCTTACTGGTTTTATTGCTTTTTTTCTTTATCATTTTGTTTTTTTCCGATGGTTTTTTCCCGACCTTTGCTTCTATGCTCCGGAGAGCGCTTTTTCAAAAAATATGAGAGTACCGGCAAACCGGAAAGCCTGTCTATGATTTCATTTATCCGCTCGCCGGCCTCGCTCGACGCGTCGTTAAGATTGCCCGAAAGTTCTTCGAGTTCTCTTGTTATGCGTATCAAGTGGTACGCAACAATCGCGCAAAGAGCGCCGATTATGATGATTGCCACGGAAACCGTGAGGTAAAAAACTGTTTCTGAAAAAATTAACGCTGTCTCCATATTGATAAAGCCGTTCCGAAGTTTTAATCATTGCAGGCAGGCAGCGAACGAGGATATAAGTAAAATTTGCGGCGTACCGGCTAAAATCAGGCGCGTTCGCTATTTGAAACATAAAATGCTATAATCCGCTCAAATAATACTCCTGCCTTCCGTATCATCTTGTAACTCCGGTGTAATGAAGCGTCGGATGTCTTGATGTGAATATGCGCGTAAAATAAGGGAATATGCCGGGCATTTTCGGCGCCGCTGTAATGCCGGTGTAATATAGCGCCTCTTGAAACGGCTTAACTTATAAATGACCACGAAACTGAATGTAAAAGATAAAATATTAACCGTGGCTCATCATGACTATGAGAGAGGGCTCAATTCATATGCCTTTTTCAAAGTGCACAATCACGCAATCGGAGAAGATTTGGTGCAGGATGCTTTTATGAAAACATGAAAATATCTTGTGAAGGGCGGAAAGATAGACACAATGAAAGCTTTTCTCTATCACGTCCTGAATAATCTTATCGTGGACGAATACAGAAAACGGAAAAATGCTTCGCTCGACGCTCTTGTTGAAAAAGGGTTTGAACCGAAAAGCCGCGATTCAGGCCGCATTTTCAACATTTTGGACGGAAAGGCTGCGATGCTCCTTATCCAGCAGCTTCCCGAATCATATAGAAAAGTGATGCGCATGAAGTATGTGCAGGATTTGTCGCTTGAGGAAATGTCTCTCATTACCGGACAATCAAAAAACACTATTGCCGTGCAGCTGCACCGGGGACTGGAGAAATTGAAGGCGCTGCATAAAAACGTAATTAGAAAAACCGGAGACAAAAATTAACCGAATATTCCCTTCTCTCCTTTTGAATTAAAAAACCGCGCAATTGCGGTTGTTTTTGAAACTACAAAAATGAAGCAGGCTCCAACGCGTTAGCGCCGGAGCCTGTGATTGAAGGATTGAGTCCGCAGAACCCAATCCGATTGAGGTGTTACACGGCTGCGTCCGCTTGCTTGCCCTGGCTAGGCTAGTTGATTTCGTATTCGTGCTTCTCGCGGCTGTCACGATGCTGATGCTCCAGCATCTGGAGCTCGCGTTCGCTTATCGCCCGGTTAACGCGGTCGCGCTGGCCGTTGCCGAAGCGTTTCTCGCGGTCGCCACCGTAACCACTGCCACTACCGCGCTTATCCGCACTGCGGTCATAGCGCGCTTCGTGGGCCACCGGTTCCTGCGGCTCTATTTTCTCGATAAGCCGCAGAAAATTCACAGTCTCCCCTGGATTCGTCCCGATGACCTCGACTTTCCAGGTTTCGCCGATGACAGGAACAGCTCCTTCTTTCCTCTCCGGAAAAGAAATCTTCCCGTCCACCTTTGCCATCGGACCGCCTCGCTTTGATTCCAAGAAAGTTACAACCTCTTGCTTGTTCGCCATTTGTTTTGCCTCCGTAGGTTAATGGCACTTCAGGATACTACTTACCCGTAGCCAGGGCTCCTCAATTTAAATTTCATATGAGCAGCATGCCGGAAATCTCGTAAAGACGTCCGCTATGCTGCCCACATTTTTTTCAAATAGCTATTGTAATAACCAGAGGCGCGAATAAAACAATGCCCGCGGTTATGTGGACATTACGATATCACTTTTAAATTAAAAAGTCTAATTCAAAAACTGTTTAACTTTTAAATCTTGGCAACGTAAAAAACAAGCAGGAAAGAAAGCACCACGCACAAGGTAAGCCCCATTAAAAACAAATAATCGGCGAATGTTTCATAATTATTGCTCCTAGTTTTGGAAATAGTTTTCATCGAAGCGAAGGAAATAAAACTGCTCAAGGCGAAAAGAACAACGCAAGCACCGGCGATTTTGTCGGCTATCCCATTTTGCGCAAGACCCAAACCTTTTATCGAGGATAATACTATAAATGTAAACCCGAGAAGATTTGCCGACGTATTGAGAATGTGAGGAGATTTGTTTTCTGCTGATTCTTGTTCGAAATCCATGGGAAAAGTATGGGGGGAATTAATAAGTTTGGAAATGCAGATTGAGCGTTGGTGGGCCAGGAAGGACTCCTTTCTGGTTTGTGGGCGCACTAGGACTCGAACCTAGAACCGCCGAGGTATAAGCTCGGAGCTCTGCCATTGAGCTATACGCCCATTTAAATACACGAACCTTCGATCTCAAGTATATGGAATACTTCGTATTCCATCAATTACATCACTCGGCAGAAATAAAAACATTCCTTGTTTTTACACCTGCCTCGTTCGTGATTGTAAGCTTAGATGCTTCTTGCCCCGTAACAGCTTCGCTGTTATTCGGGGTAGCCACTAAGCTACTGGCCCATGTTAAGTTATAACTGCAGACTTTCGAGCGTGTCCCTTGAGCTTATTCTATATAATACCTTCGATCCTCAAGGTATATGAAACCCTGCGGGTTTCATTGTCCAGGTCGTTCGGACAAAATGAAGATAAATCTTCACTTTGCTCCTCTCTACTGGCCATAAGCTTCGTGCTCTGCCGTTGAGCTATACGCCCATATTCCTATGGAGATTATAAATTGCTGATATTAGAAAACTATGGATATTGAGATATTACGGATATTAAGCAATTGCCGAATATCCCAATATCTTACTATCTTAATCCCCAATATCTTAATTACCTCAGTCTCCCAATCTCCAAAGCAAATAACCGCTACACGGTTATTTGCTTTATTTTAAACGGTTTTAATAAATTGTAAAATTCGTCACCCTCTATGGTCTCCTTTTCCATCAAAGTCTTGGCAATCTCGTCCAAGGCTTTTTTATTGGTTTGCAAAACCTTCTGTGCGACGGTAAAAGTCCTTTCGATGAATGCTTTGGCTTCTTCGTCTATCTTCTCGGCAATTTTTTCCGAATAATTTTTATCCGCGGATACTTGCCTGCCTAAAAACATCAGCCCCTCTGTCGTGCCGAAAGTCATCGGGCCGAGTTTTTCGCTCATTCCGTATCTGGTGACCATATTGCGCGCAAGTTCCGACGCGTGCTCGAGGTCGTTCGAAGCTCCGGTGGAAACATCGCCGAAAATCATTTTCTCGGAAACGAACCCTCCCATCATCATCGCCATATCGTTCAAAAACTGCGTCTTGGTGCGAAGATGCTCTTCTTCGAGCGGAAGTTTCATCGTGTAGCCGCCGGCCATTCCCCTGCTGATGATGGAAATTTTCTGCACGGGGTCGGAGCCTTTTATCGAAGCGGCGACGAGCGCGTGTCCGCCTTCGTGATAAGCGGTTATTTTCTTTTCATTGTCCGTAATTACGCGGTTCCTTCTTTCGGGCCCGAGCATAACTTTTTCGATGGCTTCCTGAAGTTCTTCCTGGCCGATGGCTTTCTTGTTGACGCGTCCGGCGAGTATTGCTCCTTCGTTCATCAGATTCGCCAAATCGGCTCCCGAAAATCCCGGAGTTCTTACGGCTATCTTTCTCAAATCAATATCTTTGCCGAGCGGCTTGCCCTTGCTGTGAATTTTCAAAATTTCTTCGCGGTCTTTTATGTCGGGCAAATCAAGAACGACTCTGCGGTCGAATCTTCCCGGACGCAAAAGCGCCGGGTCGAGAATGTCGGGACGGTTTGTGGCGGCGAGAACGATTACACGCGTGTCACGGTCAAATCCGTCCAGTTCAACGAGAATCTGGTTAAGCGTCTGTTCGCGCTCGTCGTTTCCTCCTCCGACGCCGGCTCCGCGCTGGCGTCCAACCGCGTCTATTTCATCAATAAAAAGAATTGCCGGAGCGGCTTTTTTTGCCGTGGCGAAAGCGTCTCTCGTGCGGGAAGCTCCGACACCGACGAACATCTCGACGAATTCCGAAGCGGAAATATGAAAGAACGGCACATTGCTTTCTCCGGCAACTGCGCGCGCCATCAAAGTCTTACCCGTGCCTGGCTGCCCCATCAAAAGAACTCCGCGCGGAATCCTCGCTCCGAGGTCAAGGAATTTTTTGGGATCTTTGAGGAACTGAACAATTTCCAAAAGCTCTTCTTTGGCTTCTTTCAATCCGGCAACGTCTTTAAACGTGACTTTCTCTTTCCCGAATCCGGAAAGCTTTATATTAGAACGGCCGAAACTGAACGCCTGATTGACGCCCGTTTTCGCCTGGCGGAGCATGTACCAAAAGAAGATTCCTATTACCAGCATCGGCAAAAGTCCGGATGAAATCAAAACCATCATCCAGTAGTTGAAACCCGACTGGCTTTCGACAGAGATCTGGATTTTCTGCAGGGCATCCGCGTTAACGTTAAGATTTTTAAGAGATTCAGTAAGGCTCGCATCGGTTTCCTTTTTGGAAATTGCCGCGGTGCCGTCCGAAAGCTTTATATCAAGCTCGTCGCCGTTTACGCTTATTTCGGACACTTGTCCGGCGTTTATTTTGTCCGTGAGCTGGCTCAAGCTTAACTGCTGAGGTTTTGCCGTGGTCGCGGAAAACTCCGAAAATATCATCGATACGAGTATCAGCGCCAGAACAGCCCAGAGAATGTTTTTTGAAAAGTTCTTCATTTCTTTGTTTAGATATTAATAAATTGCTTAATTACGAATTACCGAATTACTGCAAGTAGGATACATTTTACCTGTTTGAAAAAGGAGTGTCAAAAAAAATAAAGCCCCTTCGCCAAAATGCGGCGAAGGGGTGCGACTTGAGTCAAAAGGCACTGCCGGTATTTTTAGATCTTGGCAATACCCCATGGGTTGAACACCTTGTCGAGAAAGGCCTCGTCGAAGCCCTCATCGGCAAGTCCCATGCGGACCCAGTCCCGGAAAAACATTCCCGCAAGGAAAAATAATCCTTCTCCGAACAGAGTGTCCGCTCCATTCATGACGCTTACGATGCCGCCGCCCGCCGCCATCGCGAAACAGAATTCGGCGGCAATGAAGTAAGGCCATGGCCAAATCCATTCGTTTTCTTTGCACCGCCACGGCATAATGGAAAAAAGGTGGAACGGCAATCCCCAACGGACGAAAAACGCCGCGGAAAGTATTGCCAGCAAGAGCATTGTGTGGCCGATAGTTGTTTCCATTTTTACCCCCTTTCAAATTTGAAGTTGCGTTTGAAGTTGCGGCTGTCCGTGATTTGATGACTGCAGACACGAATTCAATGCTCATAAATAATATAATATTTTATGAATAAGTCAATATAATGCTGAAAAGCCGTGAAATTACGAAAAAATCGGAAAATTATGATATAATTTTGAGAATGCGCGAAGACATCTCACGGATAGAAAAATATGTCAGAGCCGCCAACTATCTTTCCGCCGCTCAAATATATCTCGGCGATAATTTTCTTCTTAAAGAACCTCTGAAACCGGAACATATCAAGCCGCGCCTCCTCGGACACTGGGGAACCTGTCCCGGCTCCAATTTCATATACGCCAATCTTCAAAATCTCATTTTAAAGCACAAAGCCGAGATGCTTTACATCATGGGTCCCGGGCACGGCTATCCTTCGATTCAGGCAAATCTTTTCATTGAAGGAACTCTCGGTAAATATTATCCGGAGGCGACGCATGACGAAAAAGGAGTCGGCTACATCGCCAGCAAATTCAGCTGGCCATACGGATTTCCAAGCCATTCCAATCCGGGAGCTCCTGGCGTAATTCTCGAAGGCGGAGAGCTGGGGTATTCCCTTTCAACTGCGTACGGCGCGGTTCTGGACAACCCCGATTTGATAGTCGCGACCGTCGTCGGCGACGGCGAAGCGGAAACGGGCCCGATGGCAACGTCTTGGCATTTGAACAAATTCGTTAATCCCGCCGAAAGCGGCGCCGTTTTGCCGATACTCCACCTGAACGGCTATAAGATTTCCGGCCCGACGATTTTCGGACGAATAAGCAACAAAGAACTTCGTTCGCTTTTCTACGGATATGGCTACAAGCCTTTTATCGTGGAAGGCCGCGACATTTATCAAAAAATGGCCGCCACAATGGAAGAATGCTACAAAGAAATCCGTTCGATACAGGAAAAAGCGCGCAAGGGAAGTGGCCTGCCCGGCGGCAAGGCGGATAAAAAAATCGGAGCTCCCCGTTTCCCGATGATAATAATGAAAACCCCGAAGGGCTGGACGGGAATAAAAAAATTGCATGGAGAAAAAATCGAAGGAAACTGCCTTTCGCACCAAGTCGTGGCGCCTCTGGCGAAAACCAGCAGAGTGGAATTGAAAGCGCTCGAGAAGTGGCTCCGTTCGTATAAATTCGAAGAATTATTTTCAGCGGACAACGGATTCATAAAGGATATTAAAGATTTGATTCCGCCAGCCGAATTGAGAATGGGAGACAGCAAACACGCCCACGGAGGCCCCTTGGTAACCAAAAAACTCGATTTGCCGGACATACTTCCCTACACCGAAGACGGACCTCCGGGCACGATAGGTTCGAGCAGTATGAGGCGCTCGGGCGCTTATTTAAGGGAAGTTGTCGCCAGAAACAAAAACAATTTCCGCCTTTTTTCTCCGGATGAAACTTACTCGAACAAACTAGACGAAGTCTTCAAGGAAACAACGCGCGCGTTCATGTGGCCCATTAAGAAGTGGGATAAGGATATGAGCCAAAAGGGACGCGTCATCGAAATGCTTTCGGAACACTCGCTTGAAGGACTGACGCAGGGATATGTTTTGACCGGCAGGCACGCGATATTCGCCTCCTATGAGGCGTTCATCCAGATAGTCTCAAGCATGGTGGACCAATACGCCAAATTCATGAAAATAGCCCGTGAAATTTCCTGGCGTGGCGAAGTTCCCTCGCTGAATTTCATACTCACGTCTTCAGGATGGCGGCAGGAGCACAACGGTTTCTCGCACCAGAATCCGGGCTTTATCGACAATATCCTCGAAAAGCACGGCTGCTTCATACATGTTTATTTCCCGCCTGACGGAAACTCGACTCTTGCGGTTATGAAAGAAGTTTTGGAATCGCGGAACGAGATAAATCTGATAGTGGCCGGTAAAACACTCGAGCCTCGCTGGCTGACTCCCGAACTCGCCAAACGCGAACTTGAACGCGGGCTGATGGTCTGGGATTTCGCCAGTGACGATAATCCCGACATCGTCCTTTCGGGAGTCGGAGATTATCTGACGAAAGAAGCGCTCGCGGCAATAGACATAGCTAAGCGTGAACATCCGTCCCTGCGCATCCGTTTCGTGAACATAATGGAATTGTCGGCTCTCGGGCTCGGCAATGAAGCCTGCCGGGCGCCCCTTCACGATTTCGAAGATTATTTCACCAAAGACAAACCTGTTATTTTCAACTTTCACGGCTATCCCGAAACATTGAAGCAGGTTTTATTCGACCACATCCACACGGGCGACGGAGGAAGGTTTTCGGTGCATGGCTATATCGAGAACGGCTCGACCACGACTCCTTACGACATGCAGGTAAGAAACGGCACCAGCCGCTGGCATCTGGTCAAAGAAATTTTCCAGACGCTCGGCAAAAGAGGCGTTGTATCTCCCAATCTGGTGGAAAAGATAGAAAAGAAATACGACGACAAATTAAGAGCGCATCGCGCTTACATAGAAAAACACGGGGTCGACCCCGATGAAATAGAGAACTGGCAATGGTCCCGTTAGAGGCAATCAAATTTTGAAATACATGATTAGCGAACAATTACGTAGTGTCGTTAAAGTGAATATAAACCAGTGCTCAACGGATGTGCTTTTAAGCACATCCTGCCTCTAACGGGATGGAAAAAAACATTTTAACGATAAATCCGGGAAGTTCGTCGAAAAAATACGCTCTATTCGCCGGCGACGCCTGCCTTTTTACTGCGCACTTTGAAAAAACCGAATCGGGCTTTGCCGTGGCATACGATAGCAAATCACCGGTTCCCATAAGCGAAGAAATATATAACGGCTCTTTATCGCAGGCAATCGCCCGTGCCAGGGAAAAACATAATGCGGAAATAAACGCTGTCGGCATACGCCTCGTTGCCATTGGGAAACAATTTTCCCGCCACGCAGTTATAGATGCTCAATATCTTGCATTGCTCTCTAAAGAAGCCGAGCGCGACCCGGCGCACACGCCGATGGTAATTTCGGAACTAACCGAGCTGGCTGGCCTGTTGCCCGGAATACCAGTTGTAGCTGCCTCTGATAGCGCTTTTCATTCAACAATGCCGGCAATCGCCCGCCGATACGCTATCCCCGCGAGTATCGCTGATGCCGAAGGAATTGAACATGCCGGCTTTCACGGACTCTCGTTCGCCTCGGCTGTTTTACAATTGGAAAAATTGCTCGGCAAAGTTCCCGAACGCGTTATCTCCTGCCATATGGGAAACGGCGTCAGCATAACGGCTCTTTTAAACGGCAGAAGTATCGAAACATCGATGGGCTATTCGCCTCTCAGCGGCGTTCCGATGAGCACCCGTTCCGGCGATATCGACCCGGAAGCAGTTCTGCGTTTAACCGAAGGCAGCGACGCGAAAAGCGTGCGAGATATGCTTTATTCACAAAGCGGACTTCTCGCATTGAGCGGAAAATCCGGCGATATGCGCGTTCTTCTCGAAGCCGAAAAGAACGGCGACGAGAATTCCAAAATGGCGATAGACGCCTTCGCTTACCGCATAAAACTTTTAATAGGGGCTTACGCGGCCGCGCTTGGCGGATTGGATGCTCTGGTTTTTTCCGGAACGATGGGTGTCCGTTCGGCGCCTGTCCGCAACCGCATTACGCAAGGGCTTTCCCATCTCGACATTGTTATCGATTCCGGTTTAAACGAAAAAGCCGCTTCAGGAAGCGATATTTCTGATACAAAAAGCCCGGTTAGGGTATTTGTTTTGAAAACCGACGAAGAACAGGAAATCGCGAAAGCAGTTGCCTCGCTGATTTAATTTTTAGAGGATTAACTTTTCCTTTTCGCGTCAAAACTCCAAGCGCCGGCTCCCGCCGCGGAGAGGAAGAGAAATATGAAGCAGTAGAGAATGGATTCCGTTCCGCCGTTCACTATCGGCCAAAAGCCCTGCGGAAAATGAAACTGGAAGTAAGCCACGGCCATTTCGCCTGAAATTATAAACGCGGCCGGACGCGTGAACAATCCGATTAAAACCAGGAAACCGCCGACAATTTCAAGAACAGCGCCTATTCCTATCTGCGACATAAGCGCGGCTCCTCCATGCGGCGAAGCCACGGGAAAAGCGAATAACAGCGACGTGCCCGTGAGCAGAAAAAGGAAAGCAGTCACTATCCTCAAAATGGCCTGGAAATAAGGGCCCCAGGAAACCCATTTGGCTGTAATGTTTTTCATACTCTAAATTATAACATATAACTTTTTAATTTATTGACATAAGGCTTTTTCTCCTCGGCGCTTGGCCAATAAGTATCTTGATGATTAAGATAAAGATTATCTCCGGTGTATCGCGGGAAAATATGGAGATGATAGTGCCAGACATCCTGGTTTCCCGCAGGTTCGTTGTGCTGCCTGGTGGAAGTTCCGTCGCATTTGTAGGTTTCCTTAAACGCTATGGCCACTTTTTTTGAAAAATCGGATATCTTGTGCCCGATTTCTTCCGGCATATCGTAGATATTTTCTATGTGCTTATTCGGAATGATTATCACATGCCCAGGATTGGATCTCCACCATTTTCCGGCTATAAACGCCGTGATGAATTCGTCTCTGAATATCACGCTTTCTTCCTGGCTGCCGTGGTTCGTTTCTTCACCTTTGGCTATTTGGCACAAAGGACAAACGTAATTTTCGGGCTGGTGGTTATACATAATCTAGAAATTAATTATAACAAAAAATCCTTCCTGCGTCGGGATTGGGCATGCCTGCCTGCACTTGGAGGAATAACTGTGCGTCGAGTAGATTTCGTTACTTCGCTAACATTGCGTCGGGTAGGAATCTCACTAACCAGCCCCGCCGTTGGCGGGACATAACATTTTGTAACGCGCTATTGCGCTAACAAAATCTAATGTGCGTCGGGTAGGATTCGAACCTACGAAGCCCATAGGGCGATAGATTTACAGTCTATTGCGATTGACCACTCCGCCACCGACGCATTAACACCAATGATAATGCGGATATCTATGTTCGTCAAAAAAACTAATTGTTTTCTGAACCTGAAATCTCTTCTTTTTTTCCCTCGCTTTCGGATGGAGAATCTTCTGCCAAGTCTTTGAAATCTATCTTCGGCTTGCCGTTGCCGTTAGGAGAAACTTTTTTGAGCTTGTCGTTGATGAAATTATCCACTCTCATCAGAACTATTTTTGTTTTCTTAAGAGATTTGAGAAGGAAACCGTTGAAAGCCGCGTCTATTTTTTCCGGCAATTCGGAAGAAGACAGCTTGTCGAGAAAGCCGGGCTTTTCGGAAACTTCTTCGTTAACGCGCGGCAACGAACGGGCCACGAGATAGAGCATCGTTCCAAGCGACGCCATAAGAACCGTTGTCAAAATGAATTGAAGCATATTTATTGATTAATTATCAATTTTCATTTCTCAATTTTCAACGAATTTACAATGTTTCAATCTTTAAACGGTTTGTAAACTGGTCATTGAAATTTGATTGTAAATTGTAAATTGGCAATTAAAAATTCTACAGTTCCAATCTCGAAAATGTTTTTACCTGTATATTCTCGCCAACCTGGGCGCTCGTCAACTTTATTATTTCGTCCACCGTCCTGGATTCGTCTTTGATATAAGGCTGTTTGAGGAGTTCCTCGACATTGCCCGGACCGGCAGCCGCCACGTGCATGGCAAGGTCGTGCGCCAGCTTCTTAAAAGGCTCGGAGCGGACGACGAAGTCGGTTTCGGCGCGGACATCGAGAATGACTCCTATTCTTTCGTTGTGCACATAAGACTGTATCAGGCCGGCTCCGGCTTCCCTATCAGACCGCTTCTCCATTTTTGCCAAACCGCGTTCGTGTATGAATTTTATGGCTGCATCAAAATCGCCCCTGCTGTCGGCAAGCGCTTTCTTGCATTCCATAACACCGGCTCCCGTAACGTCACGCAATTTCTTTATGTCGTCTACAGCGTTCATAATAATTAGTAATTAGACATCAGTCATCAGAAATTAATTTTACTTACCAACTCCCGCAGCGGCTTCGACTGTCTCTTTCGGCTGCGCTGCCGCTGCTCTTCCTTCTTTTATCGCTTCCTTCATCTTTCCAAGGAACCAGGAAATGCTCATTCTCGCCTTGGTGTTTCCGACAATCGGATAATCAACTATCTCCGGGTCGAGGTCGGTGTTCACGTATGACACGACCGGAATTCCCATAAGCTTGGCTTCTTTGACTGCGGTCATATGCGGATTTGGGTCGATTACGAGAAGAATACTGGGAATAGCCGCGTAGTTACCAAGCCCTCCGAAAAGTTCTTCGAGCCTGCGCAATTCTCTTTCGAAACCGAGGCGCTCTTTCTTGGTGTATTTGTCCACCAACGCTCCGCTGCCAAGTTCAGATTTGAGTTTCTTGTAATACTCGATTCTCTTCGAGAGAACTTTGAAGTTCGTTATCAATCCCCCAAGCCAGCGAACGTTTACATACGGGATATCGAGTTCTTTCGCGAAAGCGGTTACTGCTTCGGCAGCCTGAGGCTGAGTTCCGACAACCACGATAGTTCCGCCATTCTTTATTTTTTCTTTTATGAAAGCCGAGGCTTTCTCGATTCCTTCGGTCGTTTTCTGAAGGCTGATTATTTCTATTTCGTTGCGAGTTGCCAAAATATAAGGCCTCATCCTGGGATGAGTCTTGGTCTTTTTGCGGCCCAAAAATACACCGGCATCGGTAAGCTCCTTGTAAGCTCCTTCCGGGTAAAGGTCTGTTAAATTGTCCTGTTTTGTTTCTTCCATATCCTTTTTACGAAATACGAATTTTTACGAACCTGCCTGTCGGCAGGCAGGTGTACGAATTCGTATATTCGTACGGCTTCGTATTTAGTAAATAATTGTAGGCGATAACGCCTTTTTTTGCAAATTCCACACTTTACGAAATACCAATGCTTACGAATATACGAATTAAAGTATAAAACTGAATAAAACAATAAAAATGCCCCCGAGCGGCGAACCGCTAAGGGGCGAAATGTGACTTAATCAGCCACCTGCGAGAGCTTCTTTATATCTTTTATAAATCGGATCGGCAAGTTCTGCAATTATAGCGTCGCTTATCGTCGCATATTTTCCGAGGTGTGCTTTCGCAGCCTCGAAATTGTCCTTGCCCTCAAAATCACAGAGATGCGTTCTTAGGTATGCAGTCACAGCGATTGCCGCGACTTGATTTTCATTAATACGCAAACTAACCTTTTCCTCGTCGCACGGCAAATGCAGAACATGGTCGCTCCAGCGAATCCAGAGAGAAACAATCTTCCACGAAGTTCCGTAACTATCATCGGAACCCCTAATTGTCGCCGTAACGTAGCACCCTTGTGTGAACCAGCATTCGATGACTTTCACATCATCGATTTGGCCTTCACCTTTTTCAAGGATTTCGATCCGCCGCGGGGTCCGATGAACCGGAATCCCCCTTAGTGAATCATTGCGACGAAGTTCGTCGCAAATATCTCCTACTTGGAAAATCGTATCCCATGCGGGGAACGGAATGGAAATCGTCGTACGCTTATTCATGATGCCCTCCAGTTGGTTGGGTTAAATTCCGATAGCAGTTGGCTATCGGTTGCGTGAAGCAATCCGGAAACATTATGAAAACATTTACGAATTGCTTCACACAAACCACATATCAATTTACCGATAAAAGTTTATCACAAAATACTATATTTGTCAAGTCTAGAATTCTATTCCCAGCTTGGCGAGCTCTCCGTCGTTAAAAGGATGCTTTATTTCTTTCATTTCAGTCACCAGATTGGCGATATCTATGAATTCCTGCGGGGCGTTCCTGCCGCTCAAAATGAGCAGTTTTTCCCTGGGATAATCCTTGACCGCATCAAGCACTTGTTCGGGCTTCAAAAGCTTCAGCGACACGGCGACGTTTATTTCATCCAAGACTATCAGCTGCCATTTGCCCGAAGCCGCTTCTTTTTTGAAAAGCTCCAACCCTTCCTCGGCCGCTTTCATATGTTCCTCAATCGGGAGCTTGTCGCCAAGAATTCCGACGAAACCGAGACCCATTTTTACAATCTTAAATCTTAAATCATCAATCTTAAATCTTTCGCCGAACTCGTCTTCACCGGAACGCCATGGCCCTTTAATGAACTGTATCATCAGGGCGCTCTTTCCCCTGCCGACAACGCGTACCATCTGCCCGAGAGAAGAAGTCGTCTTACCCTTACCATTACCTGTGAACACTATTATCATTTATTCCTATATGCGATACAAAGCGATATTACCAGCCAGGAACCGACAACTCCCGCGCCGAACCCCCAAATCACTACCCAATTCATTGTAAGCAAGCCATAAGCAAACCAAATGGGCGTCCCGAAACCAAAAATCAGGTAAGTGATGAGAGAAACATTTTTTGAAGATTTATTTTTGAAAATCAGATACGCCTGTGGAAAATAACTCGCGGACATAGCTATGCCCATAATCGCCGTAAGTATTTCGAGAAATTTCATTTTGATTAATTTAAGTTGATTAAGTAATTATACCACCGCCAAGCACCTGCCTGCCATCAGGCAGGTTTCTTCCATCATCAGAGTAGAGTACCGCGGATTGGCCAGCGGCGACAAACTTCTGCCTTTGCTCGAATACGAGCAACGCGGACTGGAACGGACTTGACGCAGACTTACGCGGAAATTTGTCAGTTTTTTTCCGTGTGTGGTCTGTGCAAGTCAGTGTTGCACGGAAAAGAGGCTGGCGATAGCGAACACGGGCGAGTACGGCTAATGGCTTATTGCTTATGGCTAATGGGTTAATCATATTAATGCCAGTTAACCGCACTTCCTTTTTGAAAAGCGATTCGTCGTCTTCTCCTTCGGCAACGACTATCGTATTTTCGCGGACATTTTTCTCGGCGACATAGAACGGCTTACTCACGCCGGGAGTCCTCTTCCAATTGCCCGAAACAAGCCCATGGCGCTGACCAATCGTGTAGAACTGGGCACCGGAGTGCTTTCCTATAACTTTACCGGCAGTATTCAAAACTTCGCCTATTCTTTCGGGCAAATAATTGCCAAGGAACTCGGAGAGCGTCACTTTGCCGAGAAAACAAATGCCCTGTGAATCTTTTTTCTCGGCAGTAGGCAAACCCGCTTTTTTAGCGATGGCGCGCACCTCTGATTTTTGATAATCGCCTATCGGGAACAGGCAATGTTTCAGTTGCTCCTGCGTTAATGTCCACAGGAAATATGACTGGTCCTTGTTTTTGTCTTTAGCTTCAAATAATCCAAATTGAGCGAGATCCTCTTGCGAGGAGCTCTCGGAGTTCTGATGGGCTCGGTCTTCGGCTTTGCCGAAGCCATCAGAACGAGAGGCAGCGGGCGCGAGCCGCCGGAGTGAGCGAACCGCGGTTCTCGCAAGAGGATGGAGCGAAACATAATGCCCGGTTGCCACGTAATCGGCGCCTAACTCAAGGGCTTTTTCGAGAAACAAGCCGAACTTTATTTCTTTATTGCACATAACATCGGGGTTAGGAGTAATCCCCTTTTTATATCCTTCAACCATATAATCGACAACTTTCTTTTTGTATTCTTCTTCGAAATCCCAGACATAAAAAGGAATGCCTAGCTTTCCGGCAACCCGTCGCGCATCCTCGGCGTCCATCTCGGCGCAGCCGTCTATGTTATAAGAACGCATAAAAACCCCGACTACGTCGTAACCTTTCTTTTTTAGCAGAAGGGCGGTCACCGAACTATCCACTCCGCCTGACATTCCAACGAAAACCCTTCGACTGCGCTCAGGGTAAACTTTTTTCTTGCCGTTCTTCATATGTTCCATATATTAACCAAAAAAGCGGAGGTTGCATTTTGGATAACCACCGCAGCCGACCGGCATGGACTCCGACCTAATGTCGGAGCGGTCGGCGAGGACCTAAGCGAGCGAATCGCAGGATGAGTGAAGCGGGTTATCCAAAATACAACCGGAGCTACTCTATGCCTTCGTATTCCCTTGAAACAAGCTGCGAATCTATCTGCCTCATCATATCCAAAACCACGGCGACTACGATAAGCAAAGCCGTGCCGCTGACGGTTAGAACCGCTATCTGCGTGAATGCCTGGATTATCAACGGAAGCACAGCGACAAGCCCCAGCGCGACTGCTCCCAAAAAAGTCACTCTGCCGGTAAGCTTTGAAAAATATTCCGTAGTGTTTTCTCCCGGCCTTATTCCGGGGACGAAGCCTCCGCTTCTCTGAAGGTTCTTGGAAACCTCTTCAGGATTGAAAGTGATAGCGGTGTAGAAATAAGTAAAAAGTATCACGAGCAGGAAATAAAATAATCCATAATAAAATTTGTTGTTCAAAAATCCGGTAATAAAGTTGTTCATTTTCAGAGCGAAATTAACGGAAAAAATGGAAACTACCTGCGCAAGAAATTGCGGGAAAAGGAGTACGGAAATCGCAAAGATAAGCGGTATCATTCCCGCCTGGTTTATTTTAAGCGGCAAATAACTCTGAACGCCTCCGTACATTTTCATCCCCCTGACCCTGCGCGCGTAAGCTATCGGTATTTTTCTCTGGCCTTCATTGAGATAAACGACTCCGGCAACGAGGAGCAAGGTAACGACTACGAAACCGATATATGTAGGCAAAGCAGAAGGCGTGTATGAAATAAGCACCTGTTGTATCTGAACCGGCAGCCTGCTTACGATACCGGCCAAAATTATTAGCGAGATTCCGTTGCCTATCTTCTGCTCGCTTATCAGTTCTCCGAACCACAAAGCTATCATCGAACCGGCCGTTATCGCCAGAACGTTAACTATCATTCCGAATGCCGACGGCCTGGGGAGCACGCCCTGCGAAATCAGCAAAGACAAAAAACCGTAACCCTGGAGAAAAGCCAGCGGCACGGTTATCAAGCGGGAGTACTGGTTAAATTTCGCCTGCCCTCTGGCTCCTTCCTCGTAATACATCTCTTTGAGCTTGGGAAAGATAATCGTCAAAAGCTGCATTATGATGGTCGCCGTGATGTACGGACCGACGCCAAGCATGGCTACCGACAAAGTCGATAAACCTCCTCCTGAAAAGATGTTCAGGAATCCGAAAAGCTGGTTGGACGAGAAAAATTGTTCAAGACGCAGCGCGTCTATGCCCGGGATCGGAATGGCAGCGAGCAAACGGTAAGCGACCAAAAGGCCGATTACAGTGAAAACTTTCCTCCGCAAATCCTTTATTCTGAAGATTTGGAGAAAATGGTTCATCCCGTTAGAGACAGGTCGTTTTTAACGACCGTAAATTAGCCGGATTAGCGGCGAATGACCTTTTGCTTGTGTTGTA
>DATKTR010000034.1:0-17634 GCA_035531015.1 Minisyncoccota bacterium
ATAATGCTACTGATTGGTTTACTGGCGTTGGCCTGAACACTCAAAATATGGGTGTATCCCATAAAATTGAAATCCATCACATTTTCCCAAGAGCAAAAATTGAAGATAAATACAGCAAAGAAATGGTAAATGAAATAGCAAATTTCGCCTTTTTATCTAAAAAGGCAAACCTCAAAATATCAGACCGTTTTCCAAATATCTATTTACCACGAATAGACCAAGAGAGGCTTAAGGCTCAGAACGTTCCGCTTGATAAACCTCTGTGGGAAATAGATAGATATGAGGATTTTTTAAAAGTACGCCGTAAGTCACTCGCCGATGCAATCAATAGATTTATGAATCTGCAGCGTGGAGGTCAGTGATTATCAATATGTAAAGTTCTTATGCACACCACATTAAATGTAGATTGAGTGAAAAAACCAAAAATTCTTCCTGTACCAGAAAATTTGATTTCTAGTATTTCAACATCGGGAGATAATCCTAAATATAGAAAGGCATATTCTCCACTATTTGGTACTCCGTCCCTTATTAGGCCAGATTGTTGTGCCGCAGATTTTGTTGCCGTATTTATTTCGAGAAGTTTATGAATTAGAGATTTTGCTGTTTCTTTTTGAATTCCTATTATTTCTTTGTTGTTTAGGCTCATTGGCCTAAAATGAATAGTTATTATTCTTTGTTCGGGATCGTCATCTGGTAAGAGAGTAAAGGCAGAAGGGATCGCTTCTCCTTCAAGAGATTTTTCAAAATATTTAACGGCCCTTTCTAAATCAGGCCGGATATCCTTGTCTTTGTGCTTTTTTCTAAAACCATCTATTGCGCTGAACCATTTAGCCTTGAGCCACTTTTCCTGTTTTTTTGATTTCTTCGAGTCTTCTTCCATAGTACTCCTTCATTGAATCTGTGCTGATTTCATTGTTGCAGGACTGATCGGCCGCCATTCCATCTCTTGCTTCCTGCCATGGTGTTTCATTATGCGTAAGAATTTCTAAATAATCTGCATTAAATTTCCCGTAAGTTTTCCAAACATCGTCAAGTACCACCTTATCATCTGCAGACAAAACATTTAAATCTTTTTCATTGACTACAACGGTTATATTGCCAAAACCAAAATTTTTAAACTTAGAATATATCTTTCGTACTGTTGGTCCGTGAACCCATGCCTCAATAGGTTCATTGAATATTTTTTTGTTATTAAAAACCATGCTCCATGCCTGGGCATAATATAATAATTTCTGCAATTTCTTATTGGTAACTACGCGTTTTTCCTGCTGACTTTTCAATATAAAATACTCTGCAGCAGCTAAAACCTTAGATTTTCCGACATTTTTAAGAGCCATTTTAGGTTAGCTTGTAATTTCCATTATACCATAAATCATCAGTAATTATAGTAACTTTGCACTAAACTACTACTACTACTACTACTACTACTACTACTACTACTACTACTAATCTTAACCTTATTTACACCTCCCCATCATCCTCGTCCTACACCTCAAAAACTCTCCATTCGTAATCCTTAAGAATCACAAGTTCCAGATTTTCCGGATATTGCTTGAGTTTTTCGAGCGGGTTTCCTCTTGTTTCGAACTTTTTGCTATCGTAATGGCAAATAATGCGTATCGGCAAAATGCCCAAACCTTCGAATACTTTGTCTTCAGATCCCGAATGGTAATACTTTGAAAATAGATAAGCGCCGGCGGAAGAGCCCGCCACGACTTTGCCCTTTATGGCTTCGGCAAAATCGGGATATTGTTTGATAATTTCGATGAGTTTTAAAGTATCGCCGCCTCTGATTACTATCGCGCTCGCTTGTTTCACCTGCTCCATAAAATTATTCTCGGAAGCAAGTTCTATTTTTAAACGCGCGCCGGTGCTTGCCGCAAGTTTTCTCGTTTCATCCTGAAGCAAGTCCGCCCATTCTTCTTTTTCGCGGGCGAATAAAACCACGAGAACGGTATCGCTGTCTTTGAGGCTTTTGGTTATTTCCCGGTAATAAGCTCTGTTTAATTCGTTGTCTTCGCGGGTAAATCCTCCGTGCAGGATGATTTTGGTCATAGGCAAAGTTTAGCAAACGGAATCCGACGCAGTCCAGTTTTAACCATAAATAAAAAAGGCCCGTGCCGGTGGAAAAATTTCTTCCACCATTGCACGGGACCTGAGTCCCCATTTTTGTTTCTACCCGGCTTTTTCTATGCCGAGAATTTGATGATGTCGCCGTTGAACTTCGACTCGATAGTCACGACAGGCGATGGCTCTTTGGTAATCTTGCCCGCCTTTCTTGCTTCGATGCCGAAATCCCTTGCAAGCTCGACGAATCTCTGTTCGTCTTCGCTTTCAATGACCACGAGAACGCCCTGGCCGCCATTCCAAACTTCGTAGCATTCCCGATCCGTCATGCCGCGCCACTCCGCGCATTGCTTCATGATTTCCGGCGGCTCCCAGAGATTGCCGAGATGCGCCGACAGTCCCCGTGGGAAGAGGATGTCTTCGGCGAACTTCGACTCGATTGCTCCGCCTGTCAGATGCACGATGAGATAGGCGGAGATAAGCGGTCGGAAATTTTCTTCGTACCAGCCGTTGGCGGTGGCCAGGAAATTGTCGTAAAGCACGGCGGGCACGGCTGCTTTCTTGATAGCGTCCTGCGCCGCAGGATTGGAATAGCAGTCTTGTCCGTACGCAATCGCGATTGCCTTGCGCACCGAGCTGACGCCGTTGTTGCGAAAACCGTATTCCCGGAGCGCCATAACCGTCATCCCTTCCCTAACTTGGTCGCCGGTGATGATGGTCCTTGGGTTGTAGGCGCCGATGGCAACGCCTGACCAAAGATACTTGGCAAGCGCATTCTTATTTTCCGAACCGATGCATGTTCCAAGCTCTGCCGTTTCGCCTTTGTACATGACGAAGTTGTTTTCATCGGCCAGCTGTTTGAGATTCATCAACATGGCGCGGAATGCGTTATTCACGGGGTCGCAGGCCTTGCCGATGGTTGAGGCGTCGAGATTGTTGACCAGAATCAGCACGATTCCGCCCCAGCGGGTAACATCTCCGCAGGTCATAGCCACCCAGCCCCGCGCGGCATTTTTGTGGTCTCCCGCGGCATCGACCAATACGACTTTGGTTCCGTCGCCGTCGGGAGCAGCATCCAGCCAGCAGTCCATAGGCAAATTCTTGAGCCTGAAACCGCGAGGCCCGCGGAAATGCCCCCGGGAGAAATCCCGCACTTCGATATAGCGCGAATTTCCGTGAGTTTGCCTGCAAAGATCGCCGGCGAACTTACTGAACGAATCTCCCTCCACCACATTGACGCCGTCCTGTGTGTATTTGGCTGACATCGTTTTGTTTCCTTATAAAAAACGGCCTGGCGGGATGCCGAAGCCGTGCGGTTGTAAAGTGAATCAGCCCTATTTATATAGCTGTTTGAACAGAGCTGTCAAAGAAATTGCGTTACACTTCCACGTCGTCCTCATCCCTTTCTTTTTTGACTTTATAATGGCTTAGTTATATAAAAACGTCAGCAGCAAAATGCCGGTTCGTTATGAATCGGTCGTTCAGTGAAAACTGAATATGGGCAGAGTCTCTCCTGTCAGTTAGGGAGACGTTAGAATAGGAGGTCGTCATGACCGCTGAAACTAAGTTTGACTTGTTGCACCCTAGGATAATGCAGGCACTGGAAGATCTATCCGACCCAGAGGAAACCGTTCAAAAGCACCTTTTGAAAGGACAGGTAGCCGGGAAGCTGTCGCTCATCTACTCACTTTTTCCTCCCGAAGGTTTCGTCCACAACGATGTCCCGGCTCGTTTCACTTTCACGCTGGAGGATGGGGTTGTCTTCGAATTACAGCTTATGGTCGGTTTTGTCAACCAAAGTTTCGGAGGCGAGGATCTCGTTTTCGGTTTTCTCAGGCACAGCCAGTGGGATACTATATTCGGAAAGACGGAAATGAGGATAAGAGCCAGCTCGCGTTGGGTGGCAGTCAAATATTCCATAACCCGCCGCGAAGGATGCATTTTCCTGTCCAAGGAACTTTACGCCGTAATCGAGGAGTTCAAAAAAGAAGCTCTCGATAAGTTACGTAAAGACGAAGATGACGACAATCCTTGCCACAATGGAAAGAAGTGGTTGTTGCCAGGCTGAAACGGCAAAAGCAAAAGGGTCGCGAGCATTACGCTTGCGACCCCAGTTACTTTTTTTGTATCTCGATACTACCCTCACTTTTTTTGATACAATAAATCATATGAAACAAAATCTTTTAGAACTTAAAATCGAAACCGGCAATTTGATATTGCGGCCGGTATCTGTAGATGACCGTGATTCTATATTCAAAGAATTCACTGCCGAGATTACCCATTTTATGAATCCCGTGCCACCTGTCGTGCCGAAAGACACCGAAAAGTTTATCAATGATTCGAGACAGAAGATGGAAAATGGCGAAGAGATAGTCTTCTCCATTTTCGACAAATCCACAGGTGAATTCCTAGGCGGTTGCGGGATGCATCACATCAATACGCCCACTCCCGAGCCCGGCATTTGGATAAAAAAATCGGCGCATGGCCACGGTTACGGTAGGGAAGCCGTAACCGCTTTGAAAAAATGGGCGGATGAAAACCTCAACTACGAATATCTCGTCTATCCGGCGTTCAAAGAAAATATCGCCAGTCGTAAAATCCCGGAGTCGCTCGGCGGAAGAATCGAAAGAGAAGTCGAAAAAAAGAACGGTGCCGGAGTTCCTATGATTTCAGTGGAATATAGGATTTATAAAAACTAAACTTCTATATCTTCCTCTTTGTCGGAGCTTTGCATTCCGGCTATCTCCAATAAACTCGCAACGGTCATCGGTTTTATAATCGTCTGCGGAGAAATTCCGAATTTTTTGTTGTAGGCAACCTGGATTTTTCTACGGCGGCTGGTTTCGCCAACGGCTTTCCTGATTGAATCGGTAAGCTGGTCGGCATAGAAAATAACCTGTCCGCTGGTGGAGCGGGCGGCGCGTCCCGCCATCTGCATCAGACTTCTGTGATTCCTCAAGAATCCTTCGCGGTCGGCGTTCAGAATCGCAATCAAACTTACTTCGGGCAGATCAAGCCCTTCGCGGAGAAGGTTGATGCCGACAAGCACATCCACTTCGCCGTTGCGGAGCTGGCGAAGTATCCCCGGTCGGTCCAGCGTTTTTATATCCGAGTGGAGATACTGGGCTTTGATTCCGCGGCTCAAAAGGAATTCGGTCAGGTCTTCCGACTGCCGTTTTGTGAGCGTCAGAGCCAGAACTCTTTCGTTGCGAGCAGTTCTCTTTTTAATTTCGGCAAGCAGGCTTTCTATCTGCGTCTGTGCGGGCCTGATTATGATTTCGGGGTCGATGACGCCTGTCGGACGGATTATCTGTTCAGCAACCCCTTCGACTCCGCTCAGGGCAAGTTGCTCCTCGACTACTTTCATTTCGTAATTTCCCGGCGTGGCTGATACATAAATCGTCCTGTCTATTCTTTCTTTGAATTCTTCGAAGCGGAGCGGGCGGTTGTCCATCGCCGACGGCAGGCGGAAACCGTGGTCAACCAAAGTTTGCTTGCGGTTGCGGTCGCCCTGGTACATTCCGTTGAGCTGGGGAACGCCGATGTGCGATTCGTCTATAAAGAGAAGAAACGGTTTCGGGAAATATTCGAGAATGGTCATCGGCGGTTCGCCTTCTTTGCGGAAACCGAGATGGCGGGAATAGTTTTCGATGCCGTTAACATAGCCGTCTTTTTTGAGGCGTTCCATATCGAACGAAACTCTTTTTTCCAGTCTTTCGGCTTCCTCGAATTTTCCGGCTGACTGCAAATCTTCGACGCGCTCGCCGAGTTCTTTTTTGATATTGGACATCGCCACGCGGAGCCTGTCATGCGGAGTAACCCAGAATTTCGCCGGGAAGATTTTTATCCCGTTAGAAATCTCGCCCGCGCGTTCGCGCGCCCCGAAGGGGCCTATGGGCGGGCTATTTCTAACGGGATTTATTTCCTTTCCCTTTTCGTTCTTGAAAAGATTAATGATGGAACTGACTTCCCTGTTTTTAAACTTCAATAAAAATCTTTCGCCCGTTATGAGCGTTATCAAAACTTCGCTCTTATCCATTCTGAACTGACCGGCGAATTTCGGTTCGTTCTCCACGCGCTCGTAGCGGAGGAAATTCAGGTGGCGTCCGACATCGGCAATGCTCATTTTCTGCCCGATTTTAAGTTCAAGACTGATGCGCTGATATTCCGCCGGATCGCCGACGCCGTAGATGCAGGAAACGGACGAAACGACAATTGTATCTTTCCGGTTAAGCACGGCCTGAAGCGCGGCGTGGCGGAGTTTGTCTATGTCTTTATTTATCCTGGCGTCCTTGGATATATATGTATCGGTCGCCGGCAGATAGGCTTCGGGTTGGTAGTAGTCGTAATACGAAACGAAATAGTGAACGGCGTTTTCGGGGAAAAATCCTCTGAATTCTTCGTAAAGTTGCGCGGCCAGGGTTTTGTTGGGGGAGATGATGAGCGTCGGCAGTCCGATTTTCTGGATTATGTTCGCCATGGTGAAAGTTTTGCCGCTTCCCGTGACGCCCAAAAGCACCTGATGTTTCAGTTCTTTGTTAAGGCCATCAACCAGCTTTTCGATTGCGTTCGGCTGGTCGCCTTTGGGTTGAAAATCGGAAATTAGTTTGAACATTTTGTTACGGATATTAAGATATTGATAAATAGGATATTATTATAGATAAGAAATTAAACCGATATTGAGAGATTAAGATATTGGGCAATTTATCAATATCCCAATTCCGAATATCTCAATTTCTAACTAAATCCATGATACACAGCGTTTCCGGAAAACTTATTGAAAAGCGGGATTCTTTCGCCGTCATCGAGGTTCTCGGCGTGGGCATAAAGCTCACAAGCCATCGGAGAGCGCTCTCCAGTATGCCTCCTGTCGGCAGCCAGGTCAAATTATTTTCGCATCTCCATGTACGCGAGGATTTGCTTGATTTATACGGCTTTCCGACGGAGGAAGAACTCAATTTTTTCGAGCTTTTGATATCGGTTTCGGGAGTAGGGCCGAAATCGGCTCTGGCAATTCTTGAGATATCGGAATTGAAGGAACTGGCGGCCGCCATACAGGAAAACAGGCCGGATTTGCTGACCCGCGCTTCGGGAATAGGCAGGAAAACCGCCGAACGGATAATCATCGACCTTAAAACGAAAGTTAAAACCGAAATGTCTAGCGAGGCGGTAAAGAGGATGGAGTCGGACGCCGATATCGTCGAAACGCTGACCAATCTCGGCTATCGCCGAGATGAAGCCAAAGTCGCGCTCCAGAAAGTCGGTAAAGATGTTACCGGACTGGAACCTCGCCTTAAGGAAGCTTTGAAGATTTTGGGGAAGAAGTAGTCTATAATCAATAATCAATAATCATTCAAAATTCAAAAATGGAACTAACTTTTTACGGAGCAGCCGGACAAGTAAGCGGATCGAGTTATTTATTGGAAGCGGACGGGCATAAGATACTTATCGACTGCGGCCTGCATCAGGGAGGCAATTTCGCCGAGCGTCAGAACTTCGAACCGTTTCCTTACAATCCCGCAGACATAGAAGCGGTTTGCGTCACTCACGCGCACATAGACCACATTGGGCTTTTACCGAAGCTTTTCAAAGATGGATTCAGGGGGACGGTTTATTCCACGCTGGCCACTAAGGATTTCGCCGAATTGATGCTCATTGATTCCGAACATATTTTGACTCAGGAAGCCGAGCGCGAAGGCAAGCCGATTCTTTACGACACCAACGACATTGAAAGGCTGATGAAGAACTGGCAGGGCCTGAATTACCACCAGCCGATAGACATCGCCGGTTTTCATGTGGAGTTTTACGACGCGGGGCACATTCTCGGCTCATCCATCATTCGCATAGAAGTGGACGGCAAAACAATTGTTTTCTCGGGAGATTTGGGAAATACTCCCGCTCCGATAATACAACCGACCGAAAAAATCACATCGGCCGATTACTGCCTCATAGAATCCACATACGGAGACCGTTTGCACGAACCATCGAACACGCGCAAGGAAGTTATGGAAGACGCGATAGAGGACACGGTTAAAGCGGGCGGAGTCCTGATGATACCGGCTTTCGCCATGGAACGCACGCAAGAGCTTCTTTTCAATCTCCATGAGCTTTTCCAGAGCGGCAGAGTGCCGAAAGTGCCGGTTTTTATAGACAGCCCGCTGGCGATAAAACTGACGGCAGTCTACAAAAAGCACGAAGACTATTTCAATAAAAACATTCAAGAAATGGAACGCGTCGGCGGCGACATTTTCAATTTTCCAGGTTTGCGCTTCACTCTGACAACGGAACAGTCCAAAGAAATCAATAATGTTCCGGCGCCGAAGATAGTAATGGCCGGTTCCGGAATGTCCACTGCGGGAAGAATTCTCCATCACGAGATGCGCTATCTTCCGGACCCGAAGAGCATGATACTTTTTGTCGGTTATCAGTCGCAGGGCTCTCTCGGGCGCCGCATTCTTGAAGGAGCGAAGCTGGTGAAGATATTCGGCGAAGAAGTTTCCGTGCGCTGCAAAATAAAAGAAATCAATTCCTATTCGGCTCACGCGGACCAAAACCAGCTTTTGGACTGGATAAAGCCGATGAGGACTTCGCTTAAAAAAGCTTTCGTCGTTCACGGCGAACAGGCGGCAAGCGAAGTTCTGGCCGGGAAAATACGCGACAACCTTGCCATTAATGCGGTTGTGCCGAAGCAGGGAGAGAAATTCGTGTTATAATTTATTTTATAATTAACAAAATGCCAAACAGCAAAAAAATTATCAATCACACCAACGGCCACGACCCGAAACTTTACCACCTGAAATACAAGATTTGTATCTCGGGAGCCGCGGAAACTTCAAGTTATACTCCGGAAGCTTTGCTGAAAGTAGAGGAGCTCGGAGGCCTAATCGCCCAGCGCGGGTTCATTTTGGTGACCGGAGCGACCACGGGAGCTCCGTATTGGGCCGCCAAGGGCGCCAAAGAAGCCGGCGGATTTGTCATAGGAATTTCTCCCGCTTATTCAAAAATACAGCATGTCAAAACATACCACTTGCCTCTTGATTACCACGACTTGATAATTTACACGGGATTCGGATATTCCGGCCGCAACCTTCTTTTAACGAGATCTTCCGACGCGGTTATGTCGGTTTGCGGGCGCATTGGAACGCTCAATGAATTTACCGACGCTTTCGAAGACGGAAAGCCGCAAGGCGTTTTGATGGGATTAGGCGGAACTACCGATATGATTCCGGAAATACTGGAAAGGGCGGGACGCGGACACGGAAAAGCGGTTTTCGATACCGACCCGAAAACGCTCCTCGACAAAGTAGTTGAGATGATGGTCGACGATGAACAGGAAGTTGCATAACGGCATAACGATGCGCAAACTTTTTTCACGCGTAAAAAAACCGATAAGCAATAAGTCCAAGCCGGCAAAAAGCAAAGCCAAGCCTAAAAAGGCGTCCGTGAAGAAAAAGCCCGTTAAGAAAGCGGCGCCAGTAAAAAAATTAAAGCCCATCGGCGTCGTAACTCATTATTACGGAGACATAAACGTTGCCGTAATAAAATTCAAACGCGTTTTCAAAGCCGGAGAAAAAGTTCACTTTAAGGGAGCAACGACCGATTTCAAGGACAAAATAAAATCAATGCAGTACGAGCACAAGCCGGTTGCCGCCGCCAAGAAGGGCCAGCAAGTCGGAGCGAAGGTGAACGACAAAGTCAGGGAGGGAGACGAGGTATACGAAGCAGAATAATTTCCGGGATGAACAAAATTAAATCGTTCTGGGGAAGTGTCGGATTGATGGCGGCATCGACCATTGGCGCCGGGATGTTTTCATTGCCGTACGTTTTCAGCAAATCCGGATGGGTGCTAGGCATTTTTTATATTTTTATCCTCGGATGCGCGATAGTTTTCGCGCATTATTTGTACTGGCTGACGCTTGAGCGCGTTGGCGAGAGGCAAAGATTGCTTGGTCTTGTTAGGGCTCGCCTCGGGACAGCGGCTTTCTACGTGGCTTTGGTTTCCGTGATAGTCGGACTTTTGCTTACGCTGGCCGTCTATCTTATTCTCGCGCAGGATTTCGGCAAAATGATATTGCCGGCGCCGTTTGCGAATTATGGAGCCGCTTTGTTCTGGATAACCGTTTCACTGCCGTTATTCTTGAAGATTTCGCGGTTCGTCGGCGCCGAATTCGCCGCCACGGCTTTCAAAATAGCGGTAGTGCTGTTCGTTTTTTTTATCAGCAAAGGCGGTTCTTTTTCCGCGCCGTCATTCAATATGGGAAACATTTTTCTTCCATTTGGAGCGATACTTTTTTCACTGGCGGGATGGACGGCCATAGAACCGATATTCGAATGGCATAAGAAAAACAAGGATGCGAATGCCTTGCCCGAACTGGCATTAGGCACTTTAATTTCCGCGGCGGTTTATCTTGTTTTCATCGCCGCCATACTCGGTTCCGGAGGCGCCGTTTCATCGGATATTTTCTCCGGTTTGTCATCTTGGACTGCGTGGGAACTTAATATTTTCATTATTCTCGGAATTCTTGCCGTTTGGACGCCGTATTTGTCCATCAGCCTTGAGGTTAAAAACGAATTGGAAAAAGATCTGCGTATGCCGGCACTGCTGAGTTTGGGCGCCGTGTTTTTATTGCCGCCCGTTGTTTTCGTGTCCGGAATTTTTAATTTCATCGGCGCGATAAGCATTGCTGGCGGAGTTTTTTCGGCGCTTCAATATATTTTTATAATACTCGTAAGCAAAAAAATACTCGTACTGTCGGGATTAAAAAAATTTTTCGCCGATTTGCTGATATTGGTTTTTCTGGCTGCCGCGGTTTACGAAATTTATTATTTTACGGTAGGATAAGTTCTAAGTCCCTATAGCTCAATGGATAGAGCGCGGCCCTCCGAAGGCTGAGATCGGGGTTCGACTCCTCGTGGGGACACAAAGGAAGGTTCCCTGCCTGCCGGCAGGCAGGAATTCCTGCCGAGGGCACAATAGGCAAGAGCAAGAGAGGAATTTAAACGGCTGCCGGCGCCACGAGTGCTTTTTTTGGCGCAGGCTTCACAAGTTCGGTTATTTGCATCCAGAAGAACGCCCATATCCAGACAGCCAAAGCCCATTTCCAAGATATCGCGCCTCCCATAAAAAAGCCGGTTACCGCAAGGATTGTGGCCGTAATTTGCGTAAGCGATGTCGCCAATATTACCTCCTTGCTCGGCAGGAAGTTCCACCATCGCTCTCCGGTATGCGCGACGTAGATAAGCATGTGCCCGGCGATTGTCAGTTTCAGGAAAAATATCGTTTGAATCATCGCCCATGGCACGCCCAGCCAGCGCGCGATAAAAAACAGAAGAAGGCTATTTGTTATACCGACCATTCCGAATTTAGAACTTACCGCTAACCGTTCTCTGACGTTTACCTTTGATGGCCTATTCGCTACTTTTACTTTGTCGGTGGCGAGTGAAATTATGGGGAGGTCGTTCAATAGCGCGAGGAGAATAAGCTGGAGCGGAGTCAGGGGATATTCGCCAACCACAAGGCCGAGCACCGCGACGGTAACGATAAGGCGTAAGCTTTCAGATATGCGGTATAAAGAATACGAGTAAAGGCGGGCGAATATTTTCCGGCTTTCGAGAATGGCGTCTTTGATAACCGATATGCCCGGCGACGTGAGAACGATATCGGCATTGGCTTTGAGCGCGTCGACCGCGCGCGATACGGCAATTCCTACGTTAGCCATCTGGAGCGCCGCCAGATCGTTGACTCCGTCGCCGGTTGACGCGACAGTAAAATATCTTTTCGCTTCCTCGGCGATGCGGTATTTATCCGCAGGCAGCACTTCGGAAAATCCGGATATTTTGTCCCACCAAGCAGGCGTAGTTTTGTCCCACTCTATTTTTCCGTAGTCGCTTTTCGAGAGGATATTTCCCTTGAATTCCAGCTGACGCGCGATTTCACGACTGATAGAACTGTTGTCGCCGGTGACCATTTTTACGACGATGCCATTGGCCTTCATAAAGTCCACGGTTGCTTTGGCATCAGGTTCGAGTATGTCTGAAAAAACTATTATTCCGGCAAGAGGCATTTCTTTTTCTTCGGAACCTCCCTTTTTTATGGCTACGGCAACAATGCGGTATCCGCGCGCGGACAGCGAACCAAGATCGTTTTCGAAAGTTGTTTTTTGCGACGGCGACAGGGAACACAAACCTTCAATTATCTGCGCGGCGCCGAGAGAAACGATAAAATCAACTCCGCCCTTTTGGACGGTTGCCGTGACGCGTTTCCTTTGAGAATCAGCCGGAATATACTGTTCAATCGTAACGCCGCCCCCGAGACCTTCCGCATTCGCCTTGGCGGCTACCGCGGCGCTTATGTCGCCGCGGCTGTCGCGCGAGGACGCGACTCCGGCGAATTCAAGAACTTCTTCGCGCGAGAACGGCGCGTATGCCTTAATGTCGTTTATGGCGATTTCGTTTTTTGTCAGCGTACCCGTTTTGTCCGTCAGCACCAGATTAACATTGGCGAAATCTTCAAGCGCGGAAATGCGCCGCACGATTGCTCCGCGTCCGGCAAGCCCGATAACTCCGTACTCGATGACGAGCGTCATCACTGCCGGAAGGCTTATCGGGATGCCGGCAACAACCAAACTTAAGTCAAGGGTAAGCGTTTCCGTGATGGGAGCATGCTTGAAGAAAAAAACAGCCGTCAGCAGAAGGACGGCGCCCGCGCTCAATTCTGAAAGAAAACGGGAGATGCTCAAAATATCCTTTTCAAGGGAACTTCTCTTATCCGTTTTTTCAACAAGAAGCGCGGTTTTGCCGAATTGCGTCCGGGGGCCGGTTGCCGTTACTTCGAACTTTGAGATTCCGGTTGAAATATACGATTCCGAATAAACAACATCGCCGGCATCCTTTTCCTTCGGCAGAGATTCTCCGGTTAGCGAAGCTTCGTTTACCGAGAGGTTCACGGCTTCGATGATTTTGCCGTCGGCAGGCACCAGGTCGCCGACGCCTATTTCCACAATGTCGCCCGGGACAATCAGGCGCGAAATAATTTGCTGCCAAGAACCGTCACGCAGCACTTTTATTTTGGCGACAAGATGTTCATTGAGTTTTTTTATCGCCTCGTCCGCGCGGTGTTCCTGGATGTAAGTCACCAGGAAATTCACGGCGATAAGCGAAATTATGAAATAGAAATCGAAAACTTTGCCGTCGTACAGCGACAAAAAAGCTGCGGCGAGCAGCATCAGGCTGATGGGAGACAGCAGCCACTTAGCCATTTTTTTAATAAAACTTTCGTGGCTTTCCGGCAAAGCGTTAGGGCCTATTTCGGAAAGAAGTTTTTCGGCTCCTTTTTGGGTAAGCCCGGTAATGTTATTGGTCATACATATCATTATAAAGGCATATTTTTTCTTTGAAAGCGCCGTTCTGCATTGGCAATTATCAAAGGCATCAAGATACCGTTTGGAATTTGGATATTTTTAATTTAGAATTTAACACGATATGTCTCCGGCCACAAAAATATTTTCGCTCGTTGCCGTGGTGTTTTTAACAATGCTTGCTTTGGGCATTGATACGGTGGGTTTGCAGACGGCAAGGCTGATAGTTTTCATTTCGGCGATCTATCTGATAGTTTCCAGTTTCAGAACCAAAGAACGGCTGTGGATGGCTCTTTTTATCGCAATCGCCATAATTTTCAATCCTGCCAAAGAAATTCTGAAACTTTCAAGAACCCAATGGAGAGTTTTAGATTTGCTTATTGTCGCCGGATTCGCGATTTTCTTTTACAGATATTACGACGGCTACAAGAAGGGAAGCAAATTCGAAAAATTCGTTTCATCCTTATTGCCGGAAAACGAATGGGTCATCGAGGACTGGACAAAAGACAAATCCAAGAGGCTGCGCCGGCAAGTGGAGTCCGATAAAAATCCGGACCTTACCGTCAGGAACAAGAGAACAGGCGAGAGAATCGCCGTTGAATGCAAATTCCGCTCGCGGCCGTGGACGAACAAGTTTGGCATCAACGGAATTTCATGGAACGCTTACAATCACGATTGTTACAGGCGATATGGAGAGAAAGAGCGCATTCCCGTGAGAGTTATTTTCGGGTTGGGCGGAAATCCAAAGTCTCCGGAAAAGATATTCGTGGTGCCTCTGGAAGGCTTGGAACAATTCAAAGGCAAAAACATCCCGCTTGGTTATTTGGGAAAGTTCGAGAAGAATATTAAAACGCAGCCTATTCTCTAGAATAAAAACCCGCCAGTTTATACGCTGACGGGATTTTTATGAAACTCTGAAGTTATCGAACTGCCAAGGGTCTTCTTTATCAATTTTTTCAGGGAAAAGTTTCCCGCGTCCTTGCGTCGGATTCCAGTCGGTGTATTCGCCGATTATTTCTCCGAGATAAGGACGGGCAATTTCCATGACTACGCGATGGTCAACTTCGTCCGAATCCACGATTCCCGCAGACGGATTTTGCATAGCCCAAACCATGGCTCCGAGTATTGCCGAAGTTACCTGGAGGCTTGTGGCGTTATTGTGCGGTATGAGCCGGCGCGTTTCGTCGATTGAAAGGCGCGAACCGTACCAATAAGCGTTTTTCTTATGTCCCATCAGAAGAACTCCGAGCTCGTCCACTCCGCCGGGTAAAATTTCATCGGTTATAAGCCTTTTTTCTTTTTGAAGCTCTCCGTTTTTGCCGGCCAGTTCAAAAAGAGAAAGAACCGCTCCGTCGCACGGATGGTAGGCATAATGGACCGTCGGCCGGTAAACGACATCGTTTCCTTCTTCGGCCGTTAGAAAGTCGGCGATGGAAATCGATTCGTTGTGCGTGATTATCCAGGCTTGCTGCGATTGAGCAGTCGGCGTCCAACTCCGCACTTTGGTGAGATAACCGGGCTGATCAAGATAGATGGCACAATCACTTCCGAATCCGTGCTTGTGTCCGTCTTCGGGAAGTTTTTTTTCGTGAGTTCCCCATCCTATTTCTGATGGCTGGCTGCCTTCGGAGAAGAATCCGTCAATTGACCAGGTGTTCACGAATTCACCCATGCGTTTCGGGGCCTGGGGCATTTGCGTGTCTCGTTCGGCAATATGTATGACTTTGATTCCGAGATTTTTGGCAAGGCGGGCCCATTCTTCGCGTGATGCCGGCATATCTGTTTCATAGTTCGTGTCTTTAGCTACATTAAGCAAGGCTTCTTTAAGAAAATGAGAAACAACTCCGGGGTTGGCTCCGTGTCCGATTATCGCCGTAGGCCTCGGACCCTCGATGCCGGTAAGTTTTCTGAGTGCAAGAGCTCCTTCGCGCAAAGCGTAATTGGAGCGCTCCGATATTGATTTAGAGGGATCGGTGTATCCGCCCTGCCAAGGCTCGACGCAGGTGTCGAGATACAATATGCCGTTCCTCTGGCAGAGTTCGATGAGCGCCGCAGAAGAAACATCAACGGAAGCGTTAAGAAGAAAATCCCCGCGCCCTATGTGAGAAAGAACAATTTCTTTGTAGTTCTCCTGTGTGAGAGGATTGATAATGAACTTAATTCCATATTTTCCGGCAACATCCTGTCCGCGAGTGTCGGCTGTAACGATAGTGATGTCGTCCGGTTTTATTTCTAAATGTTTTAAAATCAGCGGCAAAGTTCCCTGACCGACGCTGCCGAGCCCGATGATGAGAATTTTGCCATTAAAGTTATATTTTTTTGTCTCCATTTTTTACTGACACACTCAAACAATTTACAAAAAATGCAATTATTGCAAATAATTATATAGATAACCTCCGGGTTTAGCAATAGGAAAAGAAGGAAAAAATCCACAGCGGCTGATGGAAATAAAATGGGCACATAAAAGTGCCCAAATCATTTTTCTTAATATTATTTTTGTACGGTGCTAGGAACGGGAATCGCCGACGATCAGATATTGCCCGGCGAAGCGTACCGGTTCCCGGTCGCGCAGCAGCACGCTTTTTGCCCGAGCAGAGCCGTCTTCATATGAAGCGTCGATTATCCCGTACTTGTCGAGGAAGGCGTTCACTTTCGCGGGAATGCGCACGCAGCCTTTCGAATCTACTTTGCCGAGCCGCGGCTCTCCGAAGTTAGGGTCGGTCGCGTGCATCAACAGGCGTATTTCGAACGGCTTGCCGTCGGCCAGTTCCGTTTTCTGCCAGCCGAAATCCCATACGCGCGAGCCCTTTTTCCCAAGACCCCGCCAGCCTTTGCTGTTCTTGGTTCCCAGTGCGCGATAGTCCATAATTTCCGGCGAATTGCGGAAAACTCCTTCGGGCGTTTCGAAAAATCCGCGGCGGTGCGGGTTGCCGGTGCTGACAGGGAAAACGCCGATTATGGTTATTCGATTCGCGGCAGGATTGATGTACACGACAGAGCCAGTTTGAACGCCGGGGTTTCTGTCAACGAAAATCGCGTATTGCGGAGACGAGAAGTCGGGATTGCCTTTGATGAATTTGCGTATTTCCACCTTCGTGAATTTCTTGTAGGCATCATTGGGAACGGTCCTGGCAACTTCTTTTTCGAATGCCGTTTTCAGCATTTGCACTTCCGCGGGCAAAGAGGCATTAGCGCTGGAAAACCACGGGAAAAACAACAGGAAAAACGATATGACGCGTATCATCATCTGCTCCTTTTTCGGGTTTATCGGGTTTTATTATTAGATACTGACTATAAGTTACACCTAATTCGGAAAAAGTAAATAAATGGACAGGAAACTCGGCCGGGGCTTATTGTTATAATAATCATAATGAACAAAAGCTCCGAATTGAAAAAAATAGAAGAAGAAATTGCCGCCGATAACGCTTTGCCGCTGCAAGGAGCCAATCTTGTTTTCGGAGAAGGAAGTCCGGGAGCCGAAGTCGTGTTTATCGGCGAAGCGCCGGGCAAGAACGAAGACGAACAAATAAGGCCGTTCGTCGGCAGGGCAGGGCAGCTGCTCCGCCAATGCATCCGCGGCATAGGCTGGAAAGAAGAAGATGTTTACATAACCAACATAGTGAAGCGGCGTCCGCCGGAAAACCGCGACCCCTTGCCGGACGAGATAGACGCTTACAAGTCGTATCTCACGCGCCAATTGGCAGCGATTAAACCGAAAATAATTGTGGCGCTCGGCAGGTTCTCTATGAACTATTTTTTGCCGGAAGCCAAGATAAGCCGCGACCACGGCAAAGTTTTCCGTTTCGATGGTTCGACTTTGCTCACCGCAGGTGGTTTTCTTCTGTATCCTATTTATCATCCCGCGGCGGCATTACGCTCGACGCAGATGAAAGAGGAGTTCGAAAAGAACTTTAAAAAACTGCCCAAAATACTCGAAAAAGCTGATGAGCTGCTTGACGGATCTATGCCTCAAAAAGGCAATGAAGAAAAATTTGCACAAAAAGAATTATTTTAACGAATGCAAAGTATATTTTCCGAAATCCGTTCCTCTCAGCTTCCGCTTCGTGGCTTCAATAGAGATTCCTTCACCTTAATCGAATTATTAGTAGTAGTCTCAATAATCTCCATACTGGCAGTATTCTTGCTCATAACCCTGAATCCCTCTGAAATGCTCAAACAAAGCAGGGATTCACAGAGATTATCAGATCTG